>JAFPYK010000230.1 GCA_017412265.1 Lachnospiraceae bacterium | reverse complement strand
GCAACGTGGTTAGAGCTACTCTCCAGGGTCTCGGCGCTCTGAGAACCGCTGAGGAAGTTGCCCGCGTTCGCGGAAAATCCGTAAAAGAAATTTTATAAGGAGGCTCATTATGAAGATCAAGTTAGTAAAGAGCCTCATCGGCTCCAAAAAGGACCAGATCGCTACCGCTTATTCCTTAGGCCTCAGAAAGATCGGCGATGTCACCGAGCAGCCCGATAACGACGCCACCAAGGGTAAGGTAGCAAAGATCATCCACCTGATCGTGGTTGAAGAAGGCTAAGGAGGTGCGAGAATATGAAACTTCACGAATTATCTCCCGCTGAGGGCTCCAAAAAGTCCGTCAAGCGTATCGGCAGAGGTCACGGCTCAGGCTGGGGCAAGACTTCCGGTAAAGGCCACAAGGGTCAGAAGGCAAGATCGGGCAAAGGTATGCGCGTCGGCTTTGAAGGCGGCCAGATGCCTCTGCAGCGCCGTATCCCTAAGCGCGGCTTCAACAACATTTTCAGAAAGAACATTGTTGCAATCAACCTTTCCGCTCTCAACAGATTTGAGGACGGCGCTGAGGTTGATATCAATGCTCTGGTTGAGAAGGGCATCGTCAAGAATTCCTTCGACGGCGTCAAGATTCTCTCCAACGGTAATTTAACAAAGAAGCTTTCTGTCAAGGCAACCGCTTTCTCCGCGGGCGCCGTAGCGAAGATCGAGGCAGCCGGCGGAAAGACTGAGGTGGTTTAAAATTGTTTAAGACAATTAGAAACGCCTGGTCTATCCCGGACCTCAGACGTAAGATTCTTTTCACGTTAATGATCGTTATACTGTTCAGAGTTGGTTCGGTTATCCCCGTTCCTTTCCTGAACATGGACGCTCTCGCCAATGTTATGCAGGCGGTTGATGAGAACGGATCTCTCCTTTCCTACATCAACACCCTCTCCGGCGGCGCGTTCTCCAATGCGACAATTTTTGCGATGGGTATCACACCGTACATCAACAGCTCCATTATTATGCAGCTGCTGTGCGTTGCGATCCCGCCCCTCGAGCGTCTTTCTAAGGAAGGCGAAGAGGGCAGAAAGAAAATCGCAGCCATCACCCGTTATGTCACCGTAGGCTTAGGTCTTATCCAGGGTACCGCGTACTTCTTCTATCTGAAGAACTCCACCGATGAATCCGGTGTGAACATCGCGAAGTACACCTCCGGTTTTGAGATGTGGTTTGCCGCTATCGTCATCATTCTGTGCTTTACCGCAGGTACTGCGCTGATCATGTGGCTGGGCGAGCAGATCAACAAAAACGGTATCGGCAACGGTATTTCCATCCTGCTGTTCGCGGGTATTGTCGCAAGACTTCCCTACACCGTCAACATACTCAAGAGATACTGGGATGTATCTGCCGAGTCTTCGGGCGCGGACACCAGATACTTCATCTTCGTACCTCTGTGGATCATCCTCTTCCTCGCTGTTATCTGGTTCATCACCTTTATGCAGGATGCAGAGAGAAGAATCCCGATCCAGTATGCGAAGCGTGTAGTAGGGCGCAAGATGTACGGCGGCCAGAGCACACACCTTCCCATCAAGGTTGCTCTCGGCGGCGTTATGCCCATCATCTTCGCGTCCTCTATCCTGTCTATTCCGTCTACCATCCAGCTTTTCGTGAATCCTGATAAAGACTCCTTCTGGGGCAAGTTCTTCAGCGCGTTCTCGACATCCGGCTGGCTCTATGCCGTTCTCTACTTTGTACTGATTCTGGCGTTTGCGTATTTCTATACCACCATCCAGTACAATCCGATCGAGATGGCAAACAACTTAAAGCAGAACAACGGTACGATCCCCGGTATTCGTCCGGGCAGACCTACCGCTGACTTCATCGCAAAGATTCTGTCCAGAATCACCCTGATTGGCGCTCTCTTCCTCGCGGTTATCGCGCTGTTCCCGATTATCTATTCGGATATCACCTCTATGGGCGGTCTGTCGATGGGCGGTACTTCCGTCATCATTATCGTCGGCGTCGCTCTGGATACAGCGAAGCAGCTCGAGTCTCAGATGATGATGCGTCATTACAAGGGCTTCTTGGATTAAGAATCAGTTAGATAAGGAGTAGAACTATGAAACTTATCCTGTTAGGCGCTCCCGGTGCGGGCAAAGGCACACAAGCCGCCGTCATCAGTGAACGCTACAATATTC
>JAFPYK010000026.1 GCA_017412265.1 Lachnospiraceae bacterium | reverse complement strand
TGGCGGTCTCTCGTAGTTGATCATTCAAGGGACATGCTAGCATGTCCTGTTGTTTTGTTTTTTTAATTGATGCATCCTTTAATGACCTTCTACGACCCCTCTGGGTGCATCCAGCAAGCACTTCGCCCCGGGCGCCTCGCTCACTCGTACTCCTCCAGCACCTTCCGCGCCTTCGCCCGGATCCGCTGCAGCGCATTGTCGATCGTCTTCGGCGCCTTGCCCAGCGCCTCCGCGATCTGCCGGTAATCCTGGTCCTGCAGGTACAGCTCCAGCACCGTCTGCTCAAAACCGCTCAGCTTCTCCTGCAGCGATTTCTCCAGCAAGACCGCCATCTCCTGCCCGAGCACCACTTCCTCCGGGCTGGCAGCCGTCTCACGCACACTCTCCTCGGCGAACTCCACGTGCCGGTTAAGAGGCGCATTTTTCTGCGCTGCGTCTGAGCGGATCGCCGAGTAGAGCTGCCTGGTCACGCACAGGTCCGCAAAAGCCGGGAAGCCCATGCCCAAGGCCTCATCGTAATCCCGGATAGCCTTGTACAGACCGATCATGCCCTCCTGGATCAGGTCGTCCCGGTCTCCGCCGGCGAGGTAGAGCGTGCGCGCCTTCTTCAGCACCAGCGGCTTATACTGCTCCAGCAGCTGATCAATCTCACTCATGCAAACACCTCATTTCCATCCGTCTGGGCCCGGCCGGGCAGATATCCGCTCCGGCCGCTCATTTCGCCGCAAGCATGCGCTGGCGCACCACCTCATAAGAGAGGACGCCGGCGGCCACGGAGGCATTCAGGGAATCGATGTCGCCCTTCATCGGAATCGAGACCACATAATCGCATTTCTCACGAACCAGCCGGCTCACGCCCTCGCCCTCATTGCCGATGACGAGGCCCAGCGGCCCGGTCAGGTTCGCGCGGTACATCACTTCTCCGTCCATATCTGCGCAGGCAAACCAGAGGCCGCGCTTCTTGAGCTCCTCGATGGTCTGCGAGATGTTGGCCACGCGCACCACGGGCACATAATAGATCGCGCCGGCGGAAGCCCTGGCCACCGTCCCGGTCAGGCCGACCGCGCGCCGCTTCGGGATGATCACCCCGTGCGCGCCCGCCTGGTTCGCGGTCCGGAGGATCGCCCCGAGATTGTGCGGGTCCTCGATCCCGTCAAGAATCAGGATGAAGGGATCCTCCCCCTTCTCCTCTGCCTTGCGGAAGATGTCCTCCATCTCCGCGTAGTCGCAGGCTGCGCCGACCGCAATCACGCCCTGGTGCTTGCCGGTCTGGGAGAGCTGGTCCAGCCGCTCCTTCTTCACGAACTGCACCTGGGTGTCCTGCTTCTTCGCCTCGCGCAGGATCGTCATCACCGGGCCGTCCTTGCAGCCCTCCAGCACATAGAGGCGGTCGATCACCTTGCCGGAGCGGTACGCCTCCAGCACCACATTTCTTCCCTCGTACCGGTTCTCATCCGCCGGACGCTCCTTCGCCTGTGTGTTCTCTTCCTTCCTCATGTCTTCTCTCCGTTCCTCTCCGTCAATTCTCCGGCAGCCGCCAGCCCCGCCTCCAGCAGGTCCGTCAGCCGCTCCGTCCGCCCCGCGAGGTACAGGTAGCCGCAGAGCGCCTCCAGCCCCGTCGCGGTCCGGTAATCCGTGCGCGGCGCATTCTTCGACACCGTGGCCGACTTCGCGTTCTTCCCGCGCTTATAGACCGCAGCCTCCTCCGCAGTCAGCAGCGGCTCCAGCGTCTCCATCATATGGCTCTGCGCCACGGCGCTGACCAGGTGCCTCGCCTGCCCGTTCAGCCGGTTGACCGGCGCATTGCCCCGCTCCACCAGGATCGTCCGCACGATCAGGTCATAGACGTCATCCCCGATAAATGCCAGCGTCAGCGGGGAATACCGGCGTAAATCGGTCTGCGGGAGGCCGAAGCGCTCCCGCAGATAAGCTGCCAGTTCCGGCGCCGCAGAGTGCCTGGTCGGCATCCCCGCCTCACCTTCCTGTCTTATGCTCTTTTCCATTTGACTCCTTCACGGGTATCCTCCAGCAGGATGCCCTTTGCCTTCAGTTCATCACGGATCTCGTCCGCTCTCGCGAAGTTGCGCGCCTTGCGGGCCGCCTGGCGCTCCTCAATCAGCGCCTCGATATCCGCGTCCAGCAGCTCCTCCTTCGGCTCGACGATCAGGCCGAGGATGTCCGCAAGCATGACGATCTTATCCTTCACATACGTCACGACTTCCTTCGAATACGTCTCGTCGATAGTCGAATTCGCGTACTTCACCAGATCAAAGACTGCCGTGATCGCGTCCGCGGTGTTGAAATCATCATCCATCACATCCTCGAACTTCTTCACGCATGCGCCGACCTCCGCCTCCACGGCTGCCTTGCGCTCATCCTCGAAGTCCTTCGCGTTGCCGGCCAGGAAGTCCAGGTTCTTCACTGCGGTGATGATTCTCTCCAGGCTCGTCTTCGCAGACTCCATCAGCTCCCGGCTGAAGTTCAGCGGATTGCGGTAATGCGCGGTAAGCATGAAGAAACGAAGCACCTGCAGGTCATACTGCTCACTGATCTCACGGACCGTGAAGAAATTGCCCTCCGACTTACTCATCTTCTTGTTGTCGATGTTTAAGAAGCCGTTGTGCATCCAGTACTTGGAGAAGGTCACACCGTTGGCCGCCTCCGACTGCGCGATCTCATTCTCATGATGCGGGAAGATCAGGTCCTCGCCGCCCGCATGGATATCCAGCTCATCGCCCAGGTAACGCTTGCTCATCACCGAGCACTCGATATGCCAGCCGGGTCTTCCCTGGCCCCACGGAGAATCCCAGTAAGGCTCCCCCTCTTTCTTCGGCTTCCAGAGCACGAAGTCAAACGGGTCTTCCTTCTCATCATCCACAGCCACGCGGAAACCGGACTCCAGGTCATCCAGGTTCTTCCAGGACAGCTTGCCGTAGCCCCGGAACTTGCGCACCCGGTAATAGACGCTGCCGTTCTTCTCGTACGCATAGCCCTTGTCAATCAGAGTCTGGATCATGTCGATCATGCCCGGAATCTCCTGCGTCGCCAGCGGATGCGTCGTCGCAGGCTTGATATTCATGCCCGCCATATCCTTCTTGCACTCCGCGATGTAGCGCTCGGTCAGCTCCTTGGTTGATACGCCCTCTTCATTGGCCTTCTTGATGATCTTGTCATCCACGTCCGTGAAATTCGACACGAAGTTCACGTCATAGCCCTTGTACTCCATATACCGGCGCACCGTATCAAAAACGATCATCGGACGCGCATTGCCGATATGGATATAGTTGTAGACCGTAGGTCCGCAGACATACATCTT
>JAFPYK010000025.1 GCA_017412265.1 Lachnospiraceae bacterium | reverse complement strand
TCCGACTCGCCCTTGATCAGCTCCTTGCCCGAGAACTCCATCATCACCTTGCCGCCCGGGATCGGGGAGATAAATGAATCGTGCTTCTCCGCGGTGATGCCGGTCATCGGCTGGAACCAATGCGTAAAATGCGTAGCGCCACGCTCGATCGCCCAATCCTTCATGGCTCCGGCGATGATATCCGCAGTCTGGGAATCCAGTGCCGCCCCGTTCTTGATGACGTCCTGGAGCTCGTCGTAGGCTTCCTTCGGAAGCCGCTCCCGCATCACATCGTCGTTGAATACATTCTTGCCAAAAATATCGGTAATACCAGTCATCATATCTCCATTCCGGCAGCCGCACGCGGAGCTTCGCCTGCGATGCCTTTCCCCGCCGCACCGCGCCCGAAGGCGCGTCCTGCAAATGACAAGGTGCCCTCAGGAATCTGAGAGCACCCCTGTGCAGCTTGATCAGCAATATTTTCTTAATTCGGATTCAACGATAACACCGCAAGGCGCCGTTGTCAACTTTAGAATCTTAAGCATTCCGCACAGAACTCGTCGTTTCCTTTGGCGCATCCGCAGATTTGACCGTGACATCCAGCTTGTTGTAAGGGATCTCGACCCCCGCGGCGCAGATCGCAGCCTTGACCGCCTCCCGCATGCGCACGGTGGCCGTCCAGAAGTCCTCGCGCTTCACCCAGAAGCGAAGGCCCATCTCGACGCCGCTCTCCCCGAGACTGTTCACGTAAGCCAGGATCTCTTTGTCGCGGAGAACCGCCGGATCCTTCCCTGCCGTTTCTGTAAGCACGCGCTTCACCTCCTCGGTATCCGCCTCGTAAGCCACCGAAATCATCAGATCAATCCGCCGCTCCGACATCTTGCTCACATTCTGGATCACGGACCCCGCAAGCGTCCCGTTCGGGATCACCACCTGGCGCCCGTCCGGCGTCAGAAGCGTCGTGTAGAACAGATCAATCTTCGAGACCGTACCGCTCTCCCCTCCGCTGATGATAAAATCCCCGGACAGAAACGGCTGTGTCGCAAGCAGCAGAACCCCGCCCGCGAGGTTTGACAGGCTTCCCTGCAGGGCGAGACCGATCGCCACGCCTGCCGAGCCGACCACCGCAATCACCGAACTCGCGCCGATCCCCACGACATCCGTCACGCCCATGGCAAGCAGCAGATACATCGCCACCTGGCAGATGCGCAGCAGGAATCCTGCGACCCCCGGCTCCATCTTCGAGCGGGCGAATATCTTCTTCAGCCCTTTGGAGATCAGCTTGATCACCATCCGACCGATCCAGATCAGCAGCAGGGCCAGCACCACCAGCCACAAGAACTGCAGGACATCCCGGCCCTTTTCATTTAACCATTCAATGATCGTCTGTGTCATGGCTTCTTCCTTTATCTCTTCTCCGCCATCATTTTCTCAAACCGCGCCATGGCCGCCACGGTATTCTCCCGGCTTCCGAACGACGTCAGCCGGAAATAATGCGTCCCGTTCGCGCCAAAGCCCGCGCCAGGCGTGCCGACGACCTGGATCTTCTCCAGCATATAGTCGAAGAACTCCCAGGACTCCATGCCAAACGGGCACTCGAACCAGATGTAAGGCGAATGAATCCCGCCGAAATACGAGACGCCCAGCCGGTCAAATGTCCCGGCGATCACCTTCGCATTCTCCTTGTAATACTCGATGTTCCTGCGGCACTCCGCCATGCCCTCCTCGGTGAAGACCGCTGCCGCGCCTCTCTGGATGATGTAAGAGACTCCGTTGAACTTCGTGGTCTGCCGGCGAAGCCACATCTGCCGCACCGAGAGCATCTCCCCGTCCGCGCCCGCGAAGCAGAGCTCCTTCGGCACGATCGTATAGCCGCAGCGCGTGCCGGTGAATCCGGCCGTCTTGGAGAGCGAGCAGAACTCGATCGCGCACTCTCTCGCACCCTCCACCTCGAAGATGCTCCTGGCCGCCTTGCCCTCCTCGACGAAGCACTCATAGGCCGCGTCAAAAAGCAGCAGCGCATGATTCTCCCTGGCATACGCCACCCAGGCCTCCAGCTGCTCCTTCGTGTAGGCCGCGCCCGTCGGGTTGTTCGGAGAGCAGATATAGATGATGTCCGCCTTCACCTGCGGATCCGGCATCGGAAGGAAGCCGTTCTCCTTCGAAGCGTCCGCATAGATGATCTGCCGGCCGTCCATCGTGTTCGTATCCACATAGACCGGATAGACCGGGTCCGGCACGAGGATTACATTGTCCTTCGCGAAGAGGTCGGTGATATTGCCGGTATCGGACTTCGCACCGTCCGTGATGAACACCTCATCCGCGTCGATCCGGATCCCGCGCGTTGCGTAATAATCCCGGATCGCCTCTCTCAGGAAGCCGTAGCCCTGCTCCGGGCCGTAGCCGCGAAACGTCGCCGCGTCGCCCATCTCCGCAGCCGCCTCCTGCATCGCACGCACGACACTCTGCGCCAGCGGCAGCGTCACGTCGCCGATTCCCAGGCGGATCACGCTCTGGTCCGGGTGAGCCTCGATATAAGCCGCCGTCCGGTGCGCAGTCTCCGCGAACAGATAATTCTGCTTCAGGTTCCGGTAATTCTCATTAAGCTTCATACCCTTGTTCCCCCTCATAGTAAGACGCCCATCCCCGAAGGGATGGGCATTCCTGCATTTCTTCTCAGATGATGCGCACACGAAGCACGTTGTCGAGCGCTTCCATCTTCTCCTTGAGCTCCTCCGCCGAAACCGCGGGGTTCGGGACGTAGTCAAAGAGCGAGTACGCGTAATTGCCGCGGCTCGTGTTCGTCATATGCTCGATGTTGATGTCAAATGATCCGAGCACCGTCGTGAGGCCCGAGATCACATTCGGCACGTTCCGGTGCAGCACCGCGATGCGGGCGCCCGTCACGCTGATGCCGGCCTGGCAGTCCGGATAGTTCACGGAATTCAGGATGTTGCCGTTCTCCAGGTACTCTCTGAGCTCCTTGACCGCCATCTCCGCGCAGTTCTCCTCCGATTCCTCGGTGGAAGCGCCCAGATGCGGGATCGCCAGACAGTTGTCCATCGCCACGGACTTCGGGTTCGGGAAATCGGTCACATACTTCTTGACCTTGCCGCAGGCCAGCGCTTCGGCCATCGCGTCATCGTCCACCAGGACGTCTCTCGCGAAGTTTAAGACCACCACGCCGTCCTTCATCATGGCCAGCTGCTCACGTCCGATCATACCCTTGGTGCTGGGCAGCGCCGGCACATGGATCGTGATATAGTCGCAGTCGCGGTAGATCTCCTCGTTGGATTTGACCAGGTTCACGTTGTGAGAGATCTGCCATGCCCGCTCCAGGGACAGGTAAGGATCACAGCCATAGACCTTCATGCCGAGCTTCACCGCGTCATTGGCCACCAGGACGCCGATCGCGCCCAGGCCGATGACACCGAGCTTCTTGCCCTTGATCTCGCAGCCCGCGAAGGCAGATTTCTTCTTCTCCACGACCTTGGCCACGTTCGGATCCTCGCGCTCGGTCTGCACCCAGGTCGCGCCGCCGAAGTAGTCACGGGACGATAAGAACAGGCCTGCCAGCACCGCTTCCTTGACACCGTTCGCGTTCGCGCCCGGCGTATTGAAGACCACGATGCCCTCTTCCGCGCAGCGGTCCAGCGGGATATTGTTGACGCCTGCTCCGGCTCTCGCGATGGCCGCGACACGCTTGCCGAAATCCATCTCATGCATCTGCGCGCTGCGCACCAGGATGCCGTCCGCCGACTCAATCTCATCCGTCAGGGCATAAGCCCCGGTCAGATGCTCCAGTCCTACCTGCGAAATCTTATTCAGACAATGAATATGATACATTTTGATTCCCCCCTTATGCCGGGTCCGCCCGAAGGCGTCCCTTTATTTCTCCAGCTGCTCCTGCTCAAACTTCTTCATGAACGCCACCAGTTTCTCCACGCCTTCCTTCGGCATCGCGTTGTAGATGCTCGCGCGCATGCCGCCGACGGTCCGATGGCCCTTTAAGTTCACGAATCCGGCGGCCTCCGCCTCCTTCACGAACTTCTTGTCGAGCTCCGCGTCACCGGTGACAAACGGAACGTTCATCAGGGAGCGGTCCTTCTTGTCCACGGTTCCCTTAAAGAGCTTGCTCTCGTCCAGATAATCGTAGAGGATCTTCGCCTTCTCTTCGTTCTTCTTCTTCATCGCCTCAAGTCCGCCCTGCTTCTTGAGCCACTTGAAGACCTTGCCGCAGATATAGATTCCGTAGCAGGGAGGCGTGTTGTAGAGGGAGCCCGCATCCGCATGCGTCTTAAAGCGCAGCATCGTAGGGGTGTTCTCCACCGCCGGCTCCTCGGGGATCAGGTCCTCGCGGATGATCACGATGACCACGCCCGCCGGTCCGATGTTCTTCTGGACACCGCCGTAGATGATCCCGTACTTGGACACATCCACCGGCTCCGATAAGAAGCAGGAGGAGACATCCGCCACCAGGGTCTTGCCCTTGGTGTTGGGCAGTTCATGATACTTCGTTCCGTAGATGGTATTGTTCTCGCAGATATAGACATAATCCGCGTTCTCATCGATCGGAAGATCCGAGCAGTCCGGAATATAGCTGAACGTCCGATCCGCAGAAGAAGCCACCGCGTTCGCCTGTCCGTAGCGCTTCGCCTCGGCGTGCGCCTTCTTCGCCCACTGGCCGGTGATGATATAATCCGCCACACCGTTCTTCATCAGGTTCATCGGAACCATCGAGAAGACCAGGTGCGCTCCTCCCTGCAGGAAAAGCACCTTATAATTATCCGGGATATTCATCAGCTCCCGCAGGTCCTTCTCCGCATCGTCAATGATCTTCTGGAACACCGCCGAGCGATGGCTCATCTCCATCACCGACATGCCGCAGCCCTGGTAATCCAGCATCTCGGCTGCCGCTTCCCTTAACACTTCCTCCGGAAGTACCGCAGGTCCCGCAGAAAAATTATACACTCTGCCCATAGATTCTCCTTTCCCTTCCGGCCGCTCCCGAAACCCGGGGATTCTGCGCCGGAATATCCGCTTGAGCGTCTCGCTTTCCCCATTTGTCGCTGCAGGAAAAACAATATTCCATACAACGGAGACGCTATAACTGAAAAGATAACATCAAACCTTTCTCGCGTCAAGTTCACTGATGTATTTTTATGCAAACGAAATTCCCGTTTTCTCTTCCGAAACCACAAAAAAAGCGGCCCGTCAGACTTCTGCCGCGCCGCCCGCATTCATGATTCATGCATCTTTTCTTCATTCTGTCATTCATTTACCGGTCCAGGCTCTCCCGGAACGCGTCAAATGCCGAGGCGAGCGCGTAGCCGCCCTCCCGCTCTTCCTTCGTCGTCCAAAGGAGCTCTGCCGGCCCCGCAGTCTCGGAGAATCTCGCCTCGTAGGCGCGCATCCGCCACTCCACGTGCGAGAAGACGTGCTTCGCGTCCGGAAGCATCCGGACCTCCTCCGGGAACAGTCCTCGCTCACGAAGCCAGAAGACCGCCTCCTCTTCCGCGAGATGCCCCTCCGCCGCCGGCAGCTCCCAGAGCCCCGCGAGGAGCCCCTGATCCGGCCGTTTCCGAAGCGCCGCGCGCCCGCCGCATTTTAAGACGAACACCGTGCGCTCCTCGATCCTTCGGGCCTTCTTCGGCGCCTTATAAGGGATCTGCGCCCAGTTTCCCTCACGGCACACCGCGCAGCACGAAGAGAGCGGGCACACCTCACAGTGAGGGGCCCCGTTCGGCACACAGACCACCTCGCCCAGCTCCATCAGCGCCTGGTTGAAATCCCCGGCAGCTCCGTCCGGAAGCTCCTCTTCCATCAGCGTCCGAAGCTCCTCCCAGGTCCGCCGCTTCACCGACTCCTTCGAGATGTCCTCCATGCTTCCGGAGAGCCGCTTCGTCACTCGCAGGACATTCCCGTCCACGCAGGGCACGCACTCCCCGAAGCCGATCGAAGCGATCGCCGCAGCCGTATACGGCCCGATCCCCGGAATCGTGAGAAGCTCCTCATACGTCCCCGGCATCTCCCCGCCGAAGCGCTCTTCGATCTGCACCGCGGCCTTGTGCATATTCCGGACACGGTGATAATAGCCGAGGCCCTCCCAGAGCTTCAGGTACGTCTCCTCATCCGCCCCGGCAAGCGCCCGGATATCCGGCAGCTTATCCAGAAACCTCCGGTAATACCCCCGCACCGCCTCGATGCGCGTCTGCTGCAGCATAATCTCCGACACCCAGATATGATAAGGCGTGGGGTCCTCCCTCCAGGGAAGACTCCGCGCCTGCTCATGGTACCAGGAAAGCAGCACATCCGTCTTTCCCGCAAGTCTCATATTCTCACTCCCCGGCACACAGCCAGTCAATCGCCTTCTGGATCCGCTCCGCCTCATCCGCGAAATGGTTCCCCGGGTTCATCTCCCAACAGGTATCCACGCCCCGGGCACGGTAGATCTCGCAGAGCTTCTCCCCCGCGGCCTCCACCTGCGCCATCCGCTCGTTGCGCGTCTTCGCCTCCTGGTCGCCCAGCGAGAGGTAGATCTTCTTCGGCATCCCGCGAAACGGCGTCTTCTCCACATACTCCGTGAATCCGTCGAACCAGTACGAGCCCGACACGGCCGCCGCCCCGGTAAACCTCTTCGAATGATGCAGCGCATACAGTGCGAACAGCCCGGCCAGCGAATAGCCGACCACATATCGGTTCATCACAGCCTCGCACCACCCCGTCTCAAACGCCGGCAGCACCTCGCTTCGCATCGTGCGCAGGAAATTATCCGCGCCGCCCTCGAAATCCTCATCGCCGAACACCGCCTTCGCCGGCCACGGGCTTAAGTCACGGTTCCAGTCCGGCACCGAGATGATGCAGAGCCTCGCGCCATGTGTATCAAGTTTCTCACGCAGGGAATCATCCCCGCCGATCAGATAGATAATATCTCCAGTCATAAATAATCAGTCCTTCAAGAAAAATGCGGGGCAAGACGCCCCGCACAGCATTATAGCGCAAATCTTCTCAAAAGAAAAGTCAAGAAGTTCACGGATTCTCTTCTTTTCGGGCCTCCGGCTCATCTTCCGGCTCATCTTCCGGCACTTTCTCAGCCGGTTTCGCCTGCGCGGCCTTCTCCCTCGCGGCAGCCGCCGCCTGCCCCTTTCGGAAATGATAGATCGCGATCCCCGACCCGATCACCGCGGCAATCAGCAAGATCACCGTGCAGACCGTCAGGAAGGCCACCGACCTCTCCCTGGTATAGATCTCCAGGTTCAGCCCTTCACCGTCCCACGCGCTCTCCACCGTCCCGGCCCCGTCCGGGCCGAGCATCTCCCGCGCGGCATACTCCCGGTCACCGATCGAGAGGCTGTCCGCCTTGGCCGCCGCAAGCATCTTCACCTGCGCCGTACAGGCCGCGCCCTCCGTGGGCACTACCCCTTCCGGCGTATTCGGAAGGCAGTCCGTCAGCACCACCAGGTCCGCGAACACCCGCGTCTTCACCGCAGGATTATGATCCCGCACATCGTCAAAACGCAGCACATTTCCCGGACCGATCTTATCGACCACGGTCGCGGTGATCTTCTCCTCCAGGTCCGCGGCATGCGCCGCAAGCCCCTTCGCCGCGAGATCCCGCTCAAGCTCCGCCTTCGTCAGCGCGCACCCGTTCTTCTCAAACGTCAGCTTCACCTGCCGCTCGCCGCTCTCCGGCGTATCAAATGAATAGCTCACGTCGATGCCCGCCAGCCGCACCTCCCTGTGTGAGGCCGCGTGCAGCACATACTCGCTCTCCGGCGGATAAGCGCCCTGATACTCATACCCTTCGACCACGTCCGGGTTCGTCACGGTCGACAGATGCTCCACCGTGAGCGCCGGCAGCTCCGGCAGCGAGATGTAATCCCGCACATAATCCGTCCCCAGCCGAAAGAGCCCGAAGAACCTCGACATCCGGTATTCTTCCTTCACCTCGAAGTTCACCGCGTAAGGCGAGATCACATTCTCATACGAGAGCCGCTCCTCCGCGTATCCCGGGTCCGCCTTCTTAAGAAACGCCCGAAACGCCGCCGTATCCCCGAACTTCAGCGTGATCACGCCGTTTGCCCGGTCGATGTTTATGTCCTCGCACCATTTCCCGAGCTCTTCCTTCGCGCGGGCGAGGTCCAGCCGCTGCATCTTGTCCGCCTCCGCGTCCAGCACCAGCCGCCGGACCGGAGCCTCATTCTCCTCAAAACCCGTGTACATGCTGATCCGCGTGACCTCCGGAGCCATCTCCATCCGGAACGCAGGGTCCTCCCGGCTCCCGCGCCAGACCTCTTCCTCCTCCAGGTAGAACACACTCTCCTGCGGCGTCTTACTGTCAAATAAAGTCGTAAACCTCTTGTACTCCGACGCCTGCAGCGCCTTCACCGCCCAGGACGCGAGCTCATAGCTGCACTCCTTCTCCGAGAAATCGATATCACTCGTGAACACCGACTTCGACGTCGCCCACGTGGCATGATGCCTCCGCCCGGTAAATGCAAGGACCTTCGCGTTATAATCCTCGATATCCGTGAAGGAGAACATGAAATGATACTTAAACTCCCCGTTCTTCTCCACCTCGCGGGCATAATTCATCCCCTCCGGGACCGCCGCCTTCAGGATCTCATCGATCTTCGCAAGGTCCTCCTCCGAGACCGAACTCACGATATCCGAGAGATAGATCTGCACATCCCGGGTGCCTCCGCCGGCGTAATTAAACTCCGTCTCAGAGACCACCCGCGCGCCGCAGCCCGTCAGGAATAGCAGCGCCAGGCAAATACACGCAAAATAAAACTTCTTCACTGCAGAAACCTCTAAATCTCATAATTCTACCATTGTAGAACCACATTATCCCAGCATCCACAAAGCGCCTGCCGCAGCCCGCACATTTACCTGCGGATTCCGTCCAGCGTCTCCCGGACCGCCGCAAGGAAATCCTCCGAATTCAGCACCGTCACGTCCTTCTTCTTCGTGATCAGCGCCAGATCCTTCGTCATCTTGCCGGCCTCGATCGTCCCGATCGTCGCCTTCTCCAGCTGGTCCGCGAACTCACACAGCTCTGCGATCCCGTCCAGCTCGCCGCGCTTCCTCAGCGCTCCCGTCCACGCGAAGATCGTCGCCACCGGGTTCGTGGAAGTCTCCTCCCCCTTCAGATACCGGTAATAATGCCTCTGCACCGTCCCGTGCGCGGCCTCATACTCATACACGCCAGCAGGCGAGACCAGCACCGACGTCATCATCGCCAGCGACCCGAACGCCGAAGACACCATATCACTCATCACGTCGCCGTCATAATTCTTGCAGGCCCAGATAAATCCGCCCTCCGCCTTCATGATCCGCGCCACCGCGTCATCAATCAGCGTGTAGAAATACGTGATGCCCGCCTCCGCGAACTTCTCCTTATACTCCGCGTCATACATCTCCTGGAAGACATCCTTGAAATGATGATCGTACTTCTTCGAGATCGTATCCTTCGTCGCAAACCACAGGTCCTGCTTCGTCGAAAGCGCATACTCAAAGCAGCTCTTCGCAAAACTCTCAATCGAAGAATCCAGGTTATGCATGCCCTGCACGACGCCCGCGCCCGCAAACTCATGCACCGTCTCGCGCATCTCGCTTCCGTCCGCGCCCGTGTACACCAGCTCCACCTTGCCCGGCCCCGGCACACGCATCTCCGCCGCCTTATACACATCCCCATAGGCATGTCTCGCCAGCGTGATCGGCTTCTTCCACGAAGTCACGACCGGCTCGATCCCGTCCACCAGGATCGGCTTGCGAAACACCGTGCCGTCAAGCGCGGCCCGGATCGTCCCGTTCGGGCTCTTATACATCTTCTTGAGCTGATACTCCTCCACCCGCGCCGCATTCGGCGTGATCGTCGCGCACTTCACCGCCACGCCGTACTTCTTCGTCGCCTCCGCAGACTCAAACGTCACGCGGTCATCCGTCTCATCCCGGTAAGGAAGCCCCAGGTCATAATACTCCGTCTTCAGATCCACATAAGGCAGCAGCAGCTGCTCCTTGATCCATTTCCAGAGAATCCTTGTCATCTCATCGCCGTCCATCTCAACAAGCGGTGTCGTCATACGAATCTTATCCATCTCATTTCCTCCTTTACGAAGCCCGGCACAGTGCCGCGATCCCCTCTGCGCTCATGGGAGGCCTGCGGCGCATCGCCAGAAACCTCTCGTCCCGGCGAGAAGCACCATCACTCACTCCGCCGGGGCCGCTCCTCCACAAACGGTACCAAATCATTGGGAAACCCCTGTCATGATATCACACTGCACCGCTCTAAAGCAAGAAAACATCCGCCCTTCCACTATCTTTTTGCCCCCGCATCTGCTATATTGAATGCAGTTTCACGCCGAAAAGGAGACTTCTCATGGTTACACTGCTTCTGATTGTCATCTATCTGGCCTTCATCAGCCTCGGCCTTCCCGACTCCCTGCTCGGATCCGCCTGGCCCTCCATGGTCCGCGATCTGAACACCCAGCTCTCCTACGCCGGCATTCTCTCCGCGACCATTTCCCTCGGAACCATCATCTCCGCTCTCTTAAGCGACCGCCTGACCCGCCGCCTCGGCGCCGGCCGCATCACCGCCATCAGCGTCGCAATGACCGCCCTCGCCCTCTGGGGCTACTCCGTCAGCCACAGCTTCCTCATGCTCTGGCTCTTCGCCATCCCCTACGGTCTCGGCGCCGGCAGCATCGACGCCGCCCTCAACAACTACGTCGCCCTCCACTACTCCAGCCGCCACATGAGCTGGCTGCACTGCATGTGGGGCATCGGCGCATCCGTCGGCCCCGTCATCATGGGCCGCGTCCTGACCGGCGGCGGCACCTGGAACCATGGCTACCGCATCATCAGCCTCATCCAGATCGCCCTCACCCTGATCCTCCTGCTCTCCCTGCCCCTCTGGGCGCGGCCCGTCGCCCCGACAGACGCAGACGGCACCCCCGCGAAGGCCCTGACCATCCCCGAGATCCTCCGGATCCCCGGAGCGAAGCAGATCCTCTTCGCCTTCTTCTGCTACTGCGCCCTCGAAGCCACTGCCGGCCTCTGGGCCGCCAGCTACCTCGTCCGCATCTGGAACGTCGGCGCCGCAGAAGCCGCCTCCTACGCCTCCATGTTCTACATCGGCATCACCGCAGGCCGCTTTCTGAACGGCTTCCTCACCATGCGCTTCAACGACTCCCAGCTGATCCGCCTGGGCTACGCCATCCAGGCCGCCGCCCTCCTCCTGATCCTGCTGCCCCTCGGCAAGACCCCCGCCATCATCGGCCTGATCCTCATCGGCCTCGGCTGCGCCCCGGTCTACCCCTGCATCATCCACTCGACCCCCGACCTCTTCGGCGCTGAACACTCCCAGGCAATCATCGGCGTGCAAATGGCCTCCGCCTACATCGGAATCCTCATCATGCCGCCCCTCTTCGGCGTCCTGGCCAATGCCACCTCCCTCCGCCTCTACCCCTGGTACATGGCCATCATCCTCATCGCCGAGGCCGCAAGCTACATGCACCTGCTGAAAGTACGGAAAACCCCGGCCTGACCACCCATCAGTAAAATGAATCCGCAATCCCCCGCCGGCGCCTGTCGCCGGCGTTTTTTCATGCCACCGAGGCTCCCCACATAGAACATGCGACCATCCCGCCCACCATCCCTCCCCTCCTCGAATCCCAGAGCCAGGGAATATGGCAGGCGACTCCCAGACTAGCACGACGCCGAAAGCACCATGTGCTTTTTGACGAGCCGTCCTCAGGCGAGGAGAAACGACATGGAGCTATTAATGGTTGACTCCCATCATCCCTCCCCACCGCGACTCC
>JAFPYK010000229.1 GCA_017412265.1 Lachnospiraceae bacterium | reverse complement strand
GATCCATCGCCTTGGCGTAGGTGCCGCCTCCGATGACCATCGGTTCGGTCATATCGCCGGTCATCTCACGGTAAACCGAGACGAGTTTTGTGATCAATTCGCCCTTCTTGTCTGAATAAACCGGCTTCTGAACCGAGAGGACCTCAAGCGTCACGCCATAAGGATCCATAGCCTTGTGAAGGCCCTGAAGGACCTCTTCTGCCGTCACGGTCACCGGGTGACGGATGTCGATGGTCTGTGTGACCTCGTCATCTGTGGCGGTCAGTACACCGGCATTGAGTGTGAGAAGTCCGCTCTGTTCGTCAGAAAAACCTGCGCCGGACTTGCCGCCGTTCACGTCAAACCCGATGCAGTCGTTGAAGAAACGGACAAAGCCCGCGTCGATTCCGTCGGCAGCCATATCCTGCATCAGATGCGCGATCGCGTTGTCGCCTTCTTCCGGAGTGCTGCCGTGTGCGGACTTGCCGGAAGCGGTATAAGTGACTTCCTTGCCGTCGCGGATCACCGTAGCGCTCGCCTCGTCCGGAACCACGTTGATGGCCTGGCCGGCCTGTGCCTTCAGCAGACCCGATTCATTTTTATTCATGTGAATCAGAACATGAAGGATGCCCTTCTCCCCGTAAATGGCCGGGAAATTGCCGTCCGGAGTGAATCCGAACGTCGGAAGCTCTTCATTTTCCGCGTAGTATTCCATATCGGTCCAGTCGCCGTTTTCCTCGGTCTGCCCGAAGATGATGCGGATTCTGCGGTTGAACTTCACGCCCTGATCCAGAAGGTCCTTCATCGCATATACGCATGCAACCGCCGGTCCCTTGTCATCGCAGACGCCGCGTCCGTAGATGCGTCCGTCCACTTCCGTCGCGTCGTAAGCCGGCACGATCCAGCCGTCTCCCGCGGGGACGACATCCAGATGCGCAAGGATACCGATCATCTCCTCGCCTTCACCGATCTCCGCATAGCCGATCCGGTTATCACAGTTCTTCGTGCGGAAGCCGAAGCGGCTGCACAGATCCAGCATGTATAAAAGCGCTTTATGTACCTCGAGACCGTAAGGCGCCTCGGTATTCGCCGGGTCGGCATGAGCGACACTCTCGAAACGGCAGACGCCTGCAAGGTCCTGAATCATCTGTTCATTCGTTAACATCATCTTCCTCCTTCTGCCTCAACGGGCGGTTCTATTGTAACAGAATCGCGCATCAAATCATAGATGCAGCGGTAGATTTCTTCCTCCTTCGGCCCGAAGCACGAGGGATCTCCGCCGCAGATGTCCACCCCAATGACCCTCTGCCCGGCGGATATTTGCTTCAGGAGCCGGTACAGAAGTGCCGGTTCCACCAGGCCGTGATCCCAGTTGGAGGCGAAATACCGGCCGTCCAGTATGTCAAGATCTGCGGAGACCCACAGGCTTCCGGTAATCTCACATTCCTGCAGCAGTCTCTCCCCGCCGCCGTCAAGCAGATCCTCCTCGCAGATGACAGACAGGCGGCTTAAGTATTTCTCATCGATCAAGGCTGCGGCTGCCCTCGTCGGGCCGATCAGGATCACATTCCTCACCGCAGGACATTCCTCAAGCACCGCACGAATCCAGTTTCCGCAGCTGAGCAAGCCGAACAGCCCGTCCTCCTGCAGATCCGTGTGGTGGTCAAACACCGCGAGAGTCACCGGGCCCTTCACATCCTCCAGGAACCATCTCGTCATATAATGATAATTGCCGTGATCAATCAGGTGAATCCCGTACGGGCCAGGCTCGCGTATATGAGCCAGGATCTCCTCGCCGGCTTCGTCGCCGCAGTACAGATTCGTGCTCTCAATTCCGGACAGATCCGTCCGGTGAAGCACCTCCGACAAGCCCTCCGGGTACATGCCTGAAAATGAATAGATACGGTCATCTCTCATCTGTCATTTCGCTCCTTGTATATGTCATACAGGCTCTGCAAAACAAAAGGAAGAAATATGCACGCATATTTCTTCCTTCGCGTTTTAAGTTAAGAGGAAACTTACATTCCCATCTGCTTTGCAACTTCCTCTGCAAAGTTCTCCTGCTTCTTCTCGATGCCTTCGCCGGTCTCATAACGGACAAAGCCCTTCACGGTGATCTTCGCGCCAAGAGCCTTCGCTACTTGGTTCACATACTGACCAACGGTCTGCTTGCCGTCTTCCGCCTTGACATAGATCTGATCCAGAAGGCAGATCTCCTTGAGTTCCTTCTTGATGCGACCCATAACCATGCCGTTCCAGACCTTATCGTTCGCATCCGGCTTCTCGTTCTTCGCCTGAACAAGAAGGATCTCCTTCTCACGCTCGATGTAAGCCTGGTCAACTTCTGCATCGCTGGTATAAAGAGGCTTCAGGGCTGCGACCTGCATCGCAACGTTCTTCGCCATCTCCTTGACGTCATCATTGACCGTGTCGGTCTCAACGTCTACCAGGACACCGATCTTGCCGCCGGCATGAATGTAGGAAGCGACGAAACCGTTCTCTTCCTTCACCTGCTCGAAACGACGAATGTTCAGGTTCTCGCCGATCACAGCGATCTCTGCAGCCAGAGCTTCCTTCACGGTAACAGAGGTATCCAGCTTCCAGGGCTCAGCAAGGAAAGCGTCGATATCCGCAGCCTCGGTCGTCAGCGCCTGAGCAGCGACATCCGCGACATAAGCGCGGAACTTCTCGTTCTTCGCAACGAAATCGGTCTCCGCATTGACCTCGACCAGAACAGCGTTCTTGCAGTCCTCGGAGATCAGCGTGTCGCAGATACCTTCCGCAGCAATACGGCCGGCCTTCTTCTGAGCAGTCGCAAGACCCTTCTCACGAAGCCACTCAATCGCCTTGTCCATATCGCCATCGGTAGCACTCAGGGCCTTCTTGCAGTCCATCATGCCGGAACCGGTCATCTCTCTTAACTTCTTAACGTCAGCAGCTGTAATAGCCATATTCTTCGTCCTCCGATCTGTGATTACTCTTCTTCGTCTTCTGCTACGACAGGCTCGCCCTCGTCGTACTGAACACCCTGGTTCGCCTCGATGACTGCATCAGCCATGGCAGAGGTGATCAGCTTGACCGCACGGATCGCGTCGTCATTGCCCGGGATCACATAGTCGAGTTCTTCCGGATCACAGTTGGTGTCCGCAATACCGATCAGAGTAATACCGAGAGTATGTGCTTCCTGAACGCAGATTCTCTCCTTCTTCGGGTCAACCACAAAGATTGCATCCGGGAGCTTCTTCATCTCCTTGATGCCGCCGAGGTTCTTCTCAAGCTTGGACCACTCCTTCTTCAGAGCGATGACTTCCTTCTTGGGAAGGACGTCGAACGTTCCGTCTTCCGACATGGTCTCGATCTCTTTTAAGCGGGCGATTCTGCTCTCGATGGTCTTGAAGTTGGTCAGCATGCCGCCGAGCCATCTCTCGTTCACATAGAACATACCGCAGCGCTCCGCCTCGGACTTGATGGAATCCTGAGCCTGCTTCTTGGTTCCGACGAATAAAACGGTGCCGCCGTCCGCAACGATCTGCTTCAGCGCGTTGTAAGCCTCATCAACCATGCCTACAGACTTCTGTAAGTCGATGATGTAGATACCGTTTCTCTCGGTGTAGAT
>JAFPYK010000228.1 GCA_017412265.1 Lachnospiraceae bacterium | reverse complement strand
TCATGCCCTCGTACTTGGCAAGCTTCGCCTTCTCCTCGGCGACCTTCGCCTCCGGCGCCTTCGCCAGGAACCGCTCATTTTTCAGCATCCCGTTGACACGCTTTAACTCTCCCTCGAGGCGGGTCTTCTCCTTTTCCAGACGCTCGATCTCCTTATCGATGTCGATCAGGTCCGCGAGCGGCAGGTAGATCACCGCACCGTTGATCACGGTCTGCGCGGCGTCCTCGCCGATGCCCGTGGTATCCTCCTGGACCGTCACGTCGCTCGCGCTGCCCAGAGTCTTGAAGAATGTCGTGTTGTCGGTGAAGATCCGACGGACCTTCTCATCCGGGGAAACAACGATCACAGAAGCCTTGTGGCTGGGTGCCACATTCATGGAAACTCTGACGTTCCGGATGCCCTTAACGGCTTCTTTTACTAATTCTACAGCTGTCTCATCATCTGCAAATGAATACTTCTCCTGCCATACCGGCCAGTCGGAGATCATGATCGATTCTTCCTCATCCTGCAGGTTGCAGAAGATCTCTTCCGTGATGAAAGGCATGTAAGGATGTAAGAGCTTGAGCGCGTCGATCAGGACCTTCCTAAGCGTCCAGAGCGCCGCGGCCTTGGTGTTGTCCTCTGCATTGTACAGACGAGGCTTCACCATCTCGATGTACCAGTCGCAGAACTCATCCCACAGGAAATCATAGACCTTCTGGACCGCGATGCCCAGCTCGAAGTTCTCCATGTTGTCCGTGACCTCGCGGATCACGTCATTGCACTTCGAGAGAATCCATTTGTCCGCCTGCTGCAGGTCGTCCAGAGAGACCTCAGCGCCTGCGAGCTCCTCTCCGGCCGCATCCAGGTTCATCATGATGAAACGGGACGCGTTCCAGATCTTGTTCGCGAAGTTGCGGCTCGCCTCGACTCTCTCCCAGTAGAAGCGCATGTCGTTGCCGGGCGCATTTCCGGTGATCAGGGTCAGACGCAGCGCATCCGCGCCGTACTTGTCGATGACCTCCAGCGGATCGATGCCGTTGCCCAGGGACTTGCTCATCTTGCGGCCCAGAGAGTCGCGGACCAGTCCGTGGAAGAGCACGGTCTTAAACGGCTCCGCGCCCATCTGCTCATAGCCTGAGAAGATCATGCGGATGACCCAGAAGAAGATGATGTCATAGCCGGTGACCAGGACGTCATTCGGGTAGAAATAGTCCAGGTCCTCGGTCTTCTCCGGCCAGCCGAGCGTCGAGAACGGCCACAGCGCAGAGGAGAACCAGGTATCCAGCGTGTCCTCATCCTGTCTCAGGTTCGTCCCGCCGCACTTCGGGCACCGGCAAGGCGCTTCCTTCGCAACGGTCATCTCGCCGCAGTCATCGCAGTAATACGCCGGGATCCGGTGGCCCCACCAGAGCTGTCTGGAGATACACCAGTCACGGATGTTGTCGGTCCAGTTAAAATACGTCTTCTCCATGCGCTTGGGCAGCAGCTGGATCGATCCGTTCTTCACGCCCTCCACCGCGGGCTTGATCATCTCGTCCATCTTGACAAACCACTGCTGCTTGACCATCGGCTCGACCGTCGTCTTGCAGCGGTCATGCGTGCCGACGTTGTGCACATGCTCCTCGACCTTCACCAGCAGCCCGAGATCGGTCAGGTCCTTGACGATGGCTTCTCTCGCCTCGTAGCGGTCCATCCCGTCATACTTGCTGCCGGGCAGGTTGATCGTCGCGTCGTCATGCAGGATGTTGATCTCCTCCAGGTGATGCCTCTGCCCCACCAGGAAGTCGTTCGGGTCATGCGCCGGCGTAATCTTCACGCAGCCGGTACCGAACTCCTTATCCACATAATCGTCCGCAATCACAGGGATCTGGCGGCCGGTCAGCGGAAGCTCCAGCATCTTGCCGACCAGGTCCTGATATCTCTCATCCTCCGGATTGACCGCAACCGCGGTATCGCCAAGCAGCGTCTCCGGTCTGGTCGTCGCGATCTGGACGAATCTGCCCTCCTCGCCGACGATCGGATAATTGATGTGCCAGAAATGCCCCTTCTGCTCCGCATATTCTACCTCGGCGTCCGAGATGGACGTCTGGCAGAGCGGGCACCAGTTGATGATCCGGGAGCCCTTGTAGATCCAGCCCTTCTCATACAGCTTGATGAATACTTCCAGAACCGCGTTCGAGCAGCCCTCGTCCATGGTGAAACGCTCGCGGTCCCAGTCCGCGGAAGAGCCCAGCTTCTTCAACTGGCGGATGATCCGCCCGCCGTACTCTTCTCTCCAGTCCCAGCATTTCTCCAGGAAGCCCTCACGGCCCAGATCCTCCTTGTGGATGCCCTGCTCTCGCAGCGCGTCGATGACCTTGACCTCAGTCGCGATCGCCGCGTGGTCCGTGCCCGGCTGCCACAGCGCGTTGTAGCCCTGCATCCGCTTAAAACGGATCAGGATGTCCTGCATCGTGTTGTCCAACGCGTGGCCCATGTGCAGCTGGCCGGTGATATTCGGCGGCGGCATCACGATCGTAAACGGCTTCTTGCTGCGATCCACCTCTGCGTGGAAATACTTCTTCTCCAGCCAGCGATCGTAGATCTTGCCCTCGATCGACTGCGGGTTGTAGGTTTTCTCCAGATTCATGTCATTCTCTCCTTCCCTGTTCCCGGCCTGCCGTTTTCCTCCGGAAAACGCCGGCTCGCGTTGCTCGCCAGTGGATGTCTGCTCGATGCATCTCCTTCTACGCAAGCGTAGAGAGCTGCATCTCTCATCCATCAGGCTCGCTTATCGCGAAAAAAGGGTTCCTCATCCTAAAGGACGAGAAACCCCGTGGTACCACCTTCGTTCGTCCGGACACTGCCGCATCCGAACCTCTTCGTCTGTAACGGGACGTTCCCGGGAGAACTTACTTTCTTCAGTCCTCCGATTCGAAAGCCACTTTCCGCACTCGTCTGCAGATCCTCGCACCGCCCGGATCCTCTCTGAAGCCTCGCAAGATACGTACTTCCCTCTTCCGATATACCTTACCTGCCGATAAACGGCTTTCTATATGCTAACATGTTCCCCGAGGAAATGCAAGCATAATATCACATGAAACGCATCACGCGTTTTGCGCTGCCCGGTCTTCCCGAAGCCGCCCCTCCACATAACACAAGAGCCCGCCGCAGGCGAGCCCTTCTCTGTTCTTGTCGCGATTCTTCCCCCCATCCGCGCATCAGGCTCTTCAGCCCCAGCGCCGCTCTCTCCGGGCATACTCCACAGCCTTCTCTCGGTCGGCAAATATCCCCCGGCCCATCTCATCCAGCATCCCCGGCTCAAACTTCACTTCAAATACCTTGCGGCACTTGCGCCCGATGTCATCCGACGTCATGCAGATGCACTCCACCGGCTTATGCCCCTTGATGTTCTTCTTCTCTCCGTTTTCGCAGACGAATCCTGCAGGACAGCTGCAGGTTCTCACCTCATAAACCACACTTCCCAGCGGAACCGGCAGCTCATACAATCTCCCCTCGGCTTCCAGCTCCAGATAATGCAGACATCGCTCCATCTCCTGTTCCGTCAGTTTCCGTTTCATCTCCGTCCTCTTCCTCCTGAGATCAGCCGGGTCTCCCGGCCCGGTCATATCAGCCCCCATTCCGCGCCTGGCAGCGCAGCTACATGAACGCGGCTTGCGTGGAATTACCTGAATCCTTCGCACAGCCTGCTTCGTTGATGTCATATTTTATTATAATCCTTATAAATGATGGATATCAATAGTTTTTTGTCTCTAATTATTCATTTCTCAGATCAAATATATGTAAAGGCAGACAGTGCACAGGTCCGTCCTGTTTTTGTACATAAGCGCTCCGTTCTCGCGAGATTTCACTCCGCCTGTCATTTCCGGCAGAAGACTCCCGCACACAGAAAGGGCCCGCTCTCCGGCAGGCCCCTCTTCACGGTTCATCTTCAGGCACAGCTTCTCAGCCCTTCGACAGATCTCCTTCCGAGCTCTCCTGCATCTTCTGGATCTCCTCGTAAGCCGAATACATCGGCCGCACCTTCTTACCCCTCAGCTTACGGTCCACATAGTTGGCCGTAATCTTCATGACGGTCGGACAGAGCACGATCACACCGATCAGGTTCGGGATCGCCATCAGGCCGTTGAACGTATCGGACAGATTCCACGCAAGCTCCAGGTCCATCGTCGCGCCGGCGACGATGACGAGGACGAAGACCACCTGATAGATCTTGACCGATTTCGTGCCGAACAGATACTCAAATCCCTTCGTGCCGTACTGGCTCCAGCCGAGCACGGTCGAGAACGCGAAGAACAGGATCGCAAACGCGATGAAGGCCGCGCCGAAGCTTCCGAAATGCTTCGAAAATGCTTCCGCCACCAGGGCAGTCTTGGCTGCCGAAGACAGCATCGCACCGGTGTTCAGATCCACCAGGCCGCTGGTAAGGATCACCAGCGCGGTCAGGGTGCAGACGATGATGGTATCCGCAAATACCTCGAAGATGCCCCACATGCCCTGCACGACCGGCTCCTTGACGTTGGAGCTGGAATGCACCATAACCGAAGAGCCGAGGCCGGCTTCGTTAGAGAAGACGCCTCGCTTCATGCCCCACTGCACCGCAAGGCTCACACCGCTGCCGACGATACCGCCGCCGACCGCACGCATGCCGAACGCGCCCTTGAAGATCGATGCAAAGGCCGGTCCGATCAGTGCGCCGTTCATCACCACGATGATCACCGCGCAGATGATGTAAATGACCGCCATGAAAGGCACGAGCTTCTCGGTCACGGAAGCGATTCTCTTCAGGCCGCCCACGATGACCAGGCCCGCCAGGACCATCAGCACAAGGCCGGTGACGATCGGCTGGATGCCGAACGTGCTCTTCATGTTGGATGAGATCGTGTTGATCTGGCTCATGTTGCCGATGCCGAAGGAGGCAATCACGCAGAAGATACTGAAGAGCACGGCGAGAACCGATCCGAGCACCTTGCAGTTCTTCTTGGCGCCGAGACCGTCTCTCAGATAATACATCGCACCGCCGGACCACTCGTTATTCATGTTCCTTCTGCGATAGAAGATACCGAGGACATTCTCCGAATAGTTCGTCATCATCCCGAAGAAAGCCACGATCCACATCCAGAAGATGGCTCCCGGGCCGCCGGCTGCGATAGCTGCCGCCACGCCCGCGATGTTGCCGACACCGATCGTCGCCGCCAGCGCCGTGCAAAGGCTCTGGAACTGGCTGATCTGCTTGTCGCCCTTCGCGGTGTGCTTCGTGACATCCTTGTCCTTGAAGACCTTGCCGATCGTGTTCCCCCACCAGTGTCTGATATGCGACACCTGGAAGAACTTCGTGAGAACCGTCATCAGAATGCCGGTTCCGACGAGAAGAATCAGCATGGGAAGTCCCCATACAAATCCGTTGACCGCATCGTTAATTCTCTCGACCTGCTGTAAAAAACCTTCCATAGTCCTCTCCGTTCCGGAGCGCCCCCGCGGAAACCGCCCTCTGCAGACGGCTCCGGCACTCCTCCCCATCGTTATCCGATTTCAGAAAAAGGGCCCCAGATATCCTCTGACGCCCTTGCCTGATGATTTTCGATTATAATTTTCCGAGCC
>JAFPYK010000227.1 GCA_017412265.1 Lachnospiraceae bacterium | reverse complement strand
TTCAATGGTCGAGACGTCAAGTTCGCCCCACAAATCTATATTATTAATTACGCAGTTCCTGCAGTATGCGAACATATTAGTGTAGCACCTCCAATATGAAATTGTTTGAAATTACAGTTCTAATTACTTATAATGTGAGTATACAAACCCCGGATAATGGTATATAGTACAAATAAGAACATCATGTCCTATTAGGACATTAAGTCTCATTTTGTTGCGTTAGGAGAATTATCATGGGTGAGAACCTCAAAAAACGCTCCCGTACCAAGGAGCGTTTAAAAACAGCACTTATTTCCCTCTGCGGAAAGAAGGCATATTATGACATTACGATTCAGGAGATCTGTCGGCAGGCAGGCCTGTACCGCAGCACCTTTTATCGATATTACGATACAAAGGATGACATGCTGCGGGAGATCGAACAGGAGTACATTGATGACGTCCGAGCACTGACACCAAACCTGTGGCGCCTCCATCCAGATTCTACTGCTGAAGAGATGGAACAATATCGACAGGAGCTGACAGCGGATCTGCAGTATCACCTGGAACGCAAAGCTCTCACCCGCTTTCTCATGTCCCCTGCAGGTGATATCAATTTTTATAACAAAGTGATCTCATCCATTTCTTCTCAGATGTACCGCAACTATCAGCATTATGGACGCCCTCTCGAAAAAAAGACAGAATATGTGATCCTCTACATTGCAGTCGGATTCATCTCCACCATAGATCGATGGCTGAAAAAAGAGGACTGCTCGCCGGAAGAGATCACCGATCTCCTCATTTCCCTGATGCTCAAGATCTTTTAGTCACGGCCCCTGCGGACAGAGCCCTCATTCTCTGGATGATCACTGGCAAGCTTCGTCATCCTTTCGGAGAACCACAGACTTCTTGTCATCTCCTGACCTTACAGAACAGGCCCGGGAAGAAGTTGATTCTTCTTCCCGGGCCCTTCTCTTGGAACGCCTATTTCATATATCCGCCTGCATCAAAGCTATAACTCTTATTGTTGATGATAATCGTTGTATTCTTCGCATACCATCCGCTGGTGTCACCGAACCACCATCCCTTGCTGTTCTTATTCCAGGAACCCTTATACTTGTAGGTCCAGGTACCGTCCGCGTTCAGCCACCAGTAACCGGTGACCCATTCATTTGCCGCCATGGCTCCAGAGGACTTGAAGTAATAAGTCTTTTTGTTTATGGTCTGCCATCCGGTCACCATGGCACCGCCTCCTGCGAGATAATACCACTTCCCGGAGATTTTCTGCCAGCCGGTCTGCATCGCTCCGCCGCCGGCAAAATAATACCATTTCCCGCCAATCTCTCTCCAACCGGTTGCCATTGCTCCGGATCCGTGGAACCAATACCATTTGCCTCCGATCTTCTGCCAGCCCACAAGCATCGTACCGTTATCATCGTAGAGAAACCTTCGTCCCTCCGCATCCTTCTGCCAGCGTAGAGACTCCCGTCCCTATGGGAATAATATCTGCCTTACCGGCAGCAGAAGGGCTCAGACACACCAGCAGACACAGCATCATCCCGAAAAGCCACAAAAATGATTTCTTCTTTCTCATCGTTCGTTCTCCTTTTCTGAATCTCTTGACCGGATCTTCTGTCACCGGAGTCTCATCCGGCATCCGCCTTTATTCCCAGTAAATCCAGACAGAGACTTGCCTGCCCCCTCAGAAATGACAGTAATAAAAGAGGATGAGAGCGAACCCTCATCCTCCTGTAAATGATTCTTTACCCATTCTCGGCAGAGCGAAGCATTTTGCTTCTTCCCTCCCCGTTCCGGTGTAAAAACTATAATTCTCAATGTCTGAAATGTCTCATCCCTGTGAAGATCATCGCGATCCCGTACTCATTACATTTCTTAATCGAATCCTCGTCCCGGATCGAACCGCCGGGCTGAATGATCGCAGTGATTCCGTTCTTGTGCGCGACCTCCACGCAGTCGTCAAACGGGAAGAACGCGTCGGAGGCAAGGACCGCACCCTGCGTGGCATTCTCTCCGATGAGCTCCCTGGCGTGCTCCATGCACTGCTCGGTCGCCCAGATCCGGTTAACCTGTCCGGGTCCGATACCGACGCTCTGCTTATCCTTCGCGAGCGCGATACCGTTGGACTTCACATACTTCACCATCTTCCACGCGAAGAGGAGATCCTCCATCTCCTTCTCGGAAGGCGTGCGCTCCGTCACGACCTTGATCTGGTTCTCGTCGTCCGGCAGAAGCTTCGCGTCGATCGTCTGCACGATCACTCCGCCGTTCACCTTCTTGATATCCAGCGCGTCCGCGGGCTGCTTCACGGTGATATCCGCAAGCTGTAACAGTCGGATGTTCTTCTTCTGAGTGAGGATGGCCAGCGCCTCTTCCTCATAATCCGGCGCCACGACAACCTCGAGGAAGATCTTGCTCATCTCCTCCGCGACCGCCTTCGTGATCACCTGGTTGGTCACCACGATGCCTCCGAAGATCGAGACCTTGTCCGCCGCGTAAGCCTTGCTCCAGGCCTCATACACGTTGGCCGCGCTTCCGACGCCGCACGGATTGCCATGCTTGCAGGCAACCACGGTCGGTTCCGCGTACTCTTTTAAGAGTTCCAGCGCTCCGTTCGTATCGTTGATATTGTTAAATGAGAGCTCCTTGCCGTGCAGCTGCACCGCCTCGGCCAGAGAGCCGGGCCGTCTGCCGATCTCGCGGTAGAACGCGGCCTTCTGGTGCGGGTTCTCTCCGTAGCGCATATCCTGCACCTTCTCATAGGTGAGCGTCAGCGTCTCCGGAAGCTCATGATCGCCGCGCTCTCTTCTCAGATAATCCGCGATCATCGTATCGTAATTGCTGGTATGCTGGAAGACCTTCTGCATCAGGTAGAACTTCGTCTCCACGGACACAGAGCCGTTCTCTCGAAGCTCCGAAAGCACCTGCGGGTAGTCCGCCGGATCCACGACCACAGCCACATCCTGATAGTTCTTGGCTGCCGCGCGAAGCATCGTCGGCCCGCCGATATCGATATTCTCCACCGCGTCCGCGCGGGTCACGCCCTCTTTTAAGATCGTCGCCTTAAACGGATACAGATTGACGAAGACAAAATCAATCGTCTCAATGCCCAGCTCCTCGAGCTGCCTCATATGGTCCGGATTGCTGCGCATCGCGAGCAGGCCCGCATGCACGACCGGATGCAGCGTCTTCACGCGCCCGTCCAGGCACTCCGGGAACCCGGTCAGATCCGAGATCTCCATCGCAGGAACGCCAGCCTCCTGTAACTTCCGGTACGTCCCTCCGGTAGAGATAATCTCCACGCCGAGGCTTACCAGTTCCTTCGCAAGTTCCACAATACCGGTCTTATCCGACACACTGACCAAAGCTCTCATCTTCACTCATGCCCTCATTCTTTCTGGAAATACACAGGGATCCTGCGATCCCCTGTAACGCCTTAACTATAACCGAGGCGGTCCCGTACTTCAACACTCCGTTCATTAGAAATTCTTAATCTATTTATCATCTTGCCCCGGCGAGCCGTCCTGTGCTATCATAGCGGAAGAAATGAGAAACGGAGGCAGCAACATGTCCGTCACATCGAACCAGAGATTCCATCCGAGAGAGCTCCTCATCGGGTTTTTGATGACCTTATTTGTCATCGGCCTGGTGGCGACCCTCGTCACCCAGTTCCGCCCGTTTTATTACCTGATGGTTCCTCTCCTGAAGATCCCGGAGCAGTCCGGCTATCCGAAGGAAGAGATCCTCCTGAACTTCAACGGCCTGATGAACTATCTCATCCCCTTCACCGGGGGCGAGCTCGTCTTCCCGACCCTGCCGGCCTCCGAGAGCGGCATCGGACACTTCGCGGACTGCAAGGTGCTCTTTAACCTGTTCGCGGCCATGATCCCGGTCTGCGGCATCCCGGCGCTTCTGCTGGCGCGCAGAGAACGCAGGGCCGGCCGCTGCCACTATCTCCTGACCTCCGCGCTCGTGATGGTGATCGCGCCGCTGGTGCTCGGCCTCGGCTGCGCCATCGACTTCGACCGGACCTTCACGACCTTCCACAAGATCTTCTTCCGCAACGACGACTGGATCTTCAGCCCGAAGACCGACCCCGTGATCCTGATCCTTCCCGAAGAAGTCTTCCTGATCTACGGGCTCCTGATGGTCGTCTTCGTGCTCGCGGTCGCAGCCTTCTTCATCCTGCGCTACCGCAAGAAGAAGCGGATGCACTGACCACAACCTGCACAAAACCCCCGGGACAGCTGCCTCGCAGCCATCCCGGGGGTTTTTCATCTCTGATTTCATTTTCCATTAAGCTTTATGCTTTTCCTTCCAGCTTAAGCGCCGCAGCCTCATAGGCATCGTAAGTTCTCTGATCGAAGCAGGAGAAGATCACCGCCATCCCGTAGTCCGTGTGCTCGGAGAGCCAGAGCGAAACCGCCACAAGAGCCGTCTCGCAGGCTTCCGCCAGCGGATATCCGTAGATCCCCGTGGAGATCGCCGGAAATGCGATGCTGTGGATCCCGTGCTCCTTCGCCAAGTCCAGCGAATTGCGGTAGCACGCCGCCAGATTCTCCCGGTCCGAAGCCCGGCCGCTGTAGATCGGGCCGACCGCATGGATGATATAAGGCGCCTTCAGCCGGAAGCCCTTCGTGATCCTGGCCTCCCCGGTCGGGCAGCCCCCGATCGCCGCGCAAGCCTCGTCAAGCTCCGGTCCCGCGGCCCGGAAGATCGCGCCGCAGACACCGCCGCCCCGCAGCAGAGCCGAATTCGCCGCATTCACGATACAGTCGCACTCCAGCTCCGTGATATCTCCGATCTCAAAATACACTTCATTCTCCTGCGGCCTCTCCTCCAGCAGAAGCAGCCGGATCATCGCCTGCGGGAGGAACATCCTCGTCCCCTCCGGATCGATCACGACACCCGAAAACCGCGGATCCGAAGCCGCTGCCGCCTCGCGGAAATATTCTCCGGCACGAACCTCAGCGACCTCTCTTCCCGCCTCTCGCGCCGCCGCGGCGTCCGTATAGACCAGCCGCGCGAGCGTCCCGTCCGGGCGCTCCTCCTCCAGCGGCAGAGCCGTCGCGGGATCCACTGCCATGTGCAGGATCTCCTCCTCTTCAACAGCCTCCTTCAGGCACTCCAGCACCCCGTACAGGTGCTCATGGCTGGCATCCGCCGCAAAC
>JAFPYK010000226.1 GCA_017412265.1 Lachnospiraceae bacterium | reverse complement strand
GGTGGGCGATTACGGCGAGGGCGTGCTGGCGGTCCAGGAGAGGCTGAACGCGCTGCTTCGCAAGGCGGGGCTCTATGAGGTCCACAAAGGGCAGATGAACCAGATGGTGGACAATCTCGCCTGCGCGGAGAGCAACGCCGGGCTGGCCGAGCGGCTGTACGCGGCGGTTCCGGTGGCCGTGGAACTGATTGACGAGATCAACCGTGCGGTATTCGAGAAGAAGCCTCTCAGTGTCCGTTTCGAGCGGAACTTTGAGTGAGGTTAACGGACAAAAACCGAAAATACGTGACAAAACTACACGAAAGACAACAAAGAAACCGCGAGTTTTCGCGATTTCTTTGTTTTCTTGCGAAAACAAGGATTGTACAAAAACTAAAAATGTGCTAGAATACAGTGTATGTTTTGAGAGTTTATCTCGTTAAAGCGCTGATGTGCTTGCGAGTGAACGACAAATGTATTTCAAGGGGAGATGCTGGAATGAAGTTTTCTGAGATGCCTTATCAGCGGCCGGATCTTTCGAAGATTCTTTCGGATCTGGCAGCACTGACCGCAGAGCTGAAGGCGGCCGGGGACTACCGGACCGCACGTGAGGTGTTCCTGCGGAAGGAGGCAGAAGGGAAGCACATTTACACGATGGGGAACCTGGCCCACATCCGCAACACGATCGATACGCGTGACAAGTTCTATGACGCAGAGCTGCGTTTCTGGAACAACGCGATCCCTCAGATGCAGGAGGCGGAGCACGGTTGGACGCTCGCGATGCTTGAGAGCCCGTATCGCGCGGAGTTCGCCGAGGAGTTCGGTGACCTGATGTTCGTGAATGCGGAGATCAGTCTGAAGACCTTCTCGCCGGAGATTATTCCGCAGATGCAGCAGGAGAATGACCTGGTGCAGGAGTACGAGACGCTGCTCGCGAAGTCGCAGATCCCGTTTGAAGGCAGGATTTATACCATTTCCCAGATCGGGTCGCTGAAGAAGGACGCGGATGACGCGCGCCGGCTGGCTGCCTGGAAGGCTGAGGGACAGTGGTATAAGGATCATCAGGCAGAGTTAGATGACCTTTATGACAAGCTGGTGCATCTTCGTGACGAAATGGGCCGCAAGCTTGGCTATGACGGATATACAGAGCTCGGCTACTACCGCATGGGCCGCAACTGCTATACGAAGGAAGACGTGGAGAAGTTCCGCGAGGCCGTGGTGAAGTACCTCGTGCCCGTGGCCGACGAAGTCTACCGCGAGCAGGCGAAGCGCCTGGGCAAGGAGTATCCGATGAGCTTCGCGGACAACGCGCTGAGCTTCCGTTCGGGCAATCCGAAGCCGGTGGGCGACGCGAACGCGATCCTCGAGGCGGAGAGGGAGTTCTTCGACGAGCTTTCTCCCGAGACGAGCCGGTTCTTCCGCATGATGCTGGAGAATGAGCTTTTAGACGTGCTCTCGACCGAAGGCAAGCGGGGCGGCGGCTACTGCACATCGATTCCGGATTATCAGGTTCCGTTTATCTTCGCGAATTTCAACGGGACGTCGAACGATGTGGAGACGCTCTCTCACGAGGCCGGACATGCATTTGCCGCATGGATGAACATCAGCCGGATTCCGCGCTCGACCGTCTGGCCGACGATGGAAGCCTGCGAGGTGCATTCCATGTCGATGGAGTTCTTCATCTGGCCGTGGGTCGAGAAGTTCTTCGGGGACGATACCCGGAAGTTCCTCTACAGCCACCTGGCAGATTCTCTGACCTTTATCCCTTACGGGACGATGGTGGATCATTTCCAGCATCTGGTCTATGAGAATCCGGACTGGACTCCGAGACAGCGGCATGACTGCTGGAAGGACCTGCTCGGCATCTACATGCCGTGGATGAGATTAGACGGAGAGATCCCGTTCTCCGCGGACGGGGAGGGCTGGCAGAGACAGCACCACATTTATTCTTCTCCTTTCTACTATATTGATTATTGCCTGGCTCAGACCGAGGCGATCGGCTTCTGGGCGAGGATCCAGGATGATCTCGCGGACGCGTGGAAGCATTACATGGCTTACACGGTGCAGGGCGGCAGCGGAACCTTCACGGATCTGCTGGCCAATGCCGGACTGGGCAGTCCGTTTGATCAGGAGTTCATGCGCAGCGTCTGCGCGAGAGCCGGTGAGTGGCTCCGCACGTATGACCTGAGCGGGATTGAGTGATGGCAGAAGAGAAGAAACCCAAGAAACGTTCGGGCAGGCGGGCTTACCTCAATGATTTTCATCTGAATGAGAAGGGTGAATATGTCTATGAGGGTAAGATGTTCGTCTGGGACGGGCCGCAGGAGACTTACCGAAGCGCGATGGTGCGCTCGGGGATCTGTGCGGCGCTGGTGCTTGTGCTGACTGCACTTCCGGAATTGTTTCCGGCGGTGCCGATGAGCCGGTTTATCCTGACCGTACTTCCCTGGATGGGGCAGCTCATCTGCGCGGGCCTGACGGCCTACGCGGTATGGCGGATGCTGTGGGGAAAGAATCCGATGCGCGCCTACATCCACAAGGCTTCGGCGGCGAAGCTGCCGAACCGTTCGATGATCTGCGTATTCTTCGCACTCTTCGGTGCGGGGGAGGAGATCATCTATCTGCTGGTCCGCGGGATCAGCGGAGACCTGTTTGCTAACCTCGTGAGGCCGGCAT
>JAFPYK010000225.1 GCA_017412265.1 Lachnospiraceae bacterium | reverse complement strand
GTTTCCCGAACAAAAAAGGAAAGAAAAACAGTCGAACGGAAGCTCCGTCCAGTGAATCTGTCCCCAACCGGATATCATCCCACAAAACACCCGGCTTTCAGATTTGTTAACATTTTAACATATTTATTCCCGCTTGTCAACAATTTAACAAATGTTTTATTAAAATTTTTTCGAACTTTTTATCTATCCGCTCCCCGCGCAAGCATCTCCTTGCGGTACCCGGAGAGGCGCTTTACAAACGCCGCCTCCGCCTCGGACATCTGATACCCTTCCCGGAAGATCAGCTCATCCAGGTACACCGGCGCATAGTCCTCACACCTGCGCTGCACCAGCCCGTATCTGGCCAGTGTCTGCTCCGGAACCGGCGTCCCCAGAAGATACGTATCCGGATTCGCCGCCAGGATCTCCATCTGTGTCGACCGGTCAAATATATAGATCTGCCGCTGCGAGATCCGGTCTGTCCCCAGGTTCGCCTGTGCCTCCGGCATCGCGGGCAGGTTCGGGTCGCCCCGCAGCACCTCCGTGCAGGCCGCCAGGTCTTCCCGCAGCAGCCTCTCCTTCTGCGCCAGCGGGCTCTTCTCGCCGAAAACCGCCACACATGGGCTCTGCGCGATCAGCCGCCGCTCCAGGCCCTGGTCGGTGAGCAGCTCCCGGTAGAACTTCTCGTAGCGCTCCTCGTACCGGATGATGCCCAGCTTATAATCGCCCTCCACGACGCAGCGGACCGCATCCATGGAGGTGGTCTCCTTGTAGAACATGTCGATCCGCTCTGCGCCGGCAAGCTCCTCGGTAAACCTTGCAAACACCTCGGAGATATAGACCGAGCGCGGGACCACAACCGCGAACCGCTCCCGCTTCTCCGCCTCCGGCGCGAACATCTCCTCCATCTCATCGACCTGACGGAGGATCGTCTTCGCATAGCGCAGGAACAGCGCTCCGTCCGGGGTCACATGCATCCCCTTCGCAGACCGGTCGAAGATCACAATCCCCAGGGACGCCTCAAGCTCCCGGATCGCACGGCTGAGCGCCGAGGGCGCGGTGTAGAGTGCCTCCGCGGCCTTGTGAAGCGACCCGGCCTCCGCCGTCTCGACCACATATCTCAGATGCAGTAAATTCATCATACGTTCTCTCTCCCACTCTCAGGATTCCTTGGCTTCATCATAGCAAACGCGCCCGCGCTTTGTCAAACACGGCCCCCCCCCGAAAAGAAGAGGCCCCGGGAACCATCCCGGGACCTCTGAAGGAAGATAAACAAGGCAAAAAAGTCAAGCCAGTTTCGAGCGAAGGAAATTCGCACCCGCAGCCGCATCGGAGATCATCTGCTCCAGATCCGCGCCGTGACTCAGATCTCTCCAGCAGCAGATCTCGGTGTTGCCCATCTTCATGAAAGGCTCCATCGTGATAAACTCGGTGTATCCGCTTTCTTTGACTGCCCCCATGATCGCATCCCAGTTCATGTTGGACTTGCCGTCGAAACCGGGAAGTCTCCGGTTGGATTCACCGGTGTGCAGGTGGCCCAGGCGGCCCTTCGACTGCGCATAAGTGATCGCATCCGGAATATAATCCTCTTCAATTGCCATATGGAACGTATCCAGCAGAAGCTTCGCGTTCGGAGAACCCAGATCCTCGCAGAAAGCAACGCCCTCGGCGGATGTGTTCATGATGAACTGCTCGAAACGGTTGACGATCTCGAAGCAGTAGTTCACGCCGCAGTCCTCCGCGGTCTTGATGATCTCGCGCATGCTGTCCAGGCTCAGATCACGTACATGATTCTTAAACTCCGGCGTGCAGACCGGAACCTCCGGACGGCGCAGCCACTGAGAATAGTTGATACCGCTCCAGCGGTTGCTGCCGGCCTCGTACATCGCCTGCAGCACTCTCTTCGCCCACTCGATACCGACGCGGCGGATATCCGCATTGTCATGAGCGATGTCGTTATAATACTTAAAGCCGCCGTTGATGGAAAGCTCCAGACCTGCATCCTCGTAATACTTCTTGAACTCTTTTCTCTCCTCGGTGGTCATGTTGAGAAGATACGCAGGACCGAACTCCACGACTTCGCAGCCGGTCTTCACGGTCAGATCCACCAGATCATAAGCCGTCGCGTTCGGGCAAAGCTCACGCCAATAGCCGCTGTGCATACCGATCTTATTCATAAACCCATTTTCCTCCATTTCCGGCACATCCCGGCCGGAATATATCCTCTTGTGAACATTCAGCAAAAAAACGGGGCTGGCACCCGGGCCGTCAAGCCGGAGCGCCAACCCCAGTGATATGTGATACACAGAATTTCATTTAGTATTAGATTACTAAGTAGCTTTGTTCAGATATAAATCCAAATGTAAATCTCTAATCTGAGGATTACTGATCCCAAGCCTGATAATCCGCAACGTTGGTAGCGTCGATCCACTCAACCGGAACCAGCTCGGTCTGCTGCTCCGGCTTAATTCCGATCAGCAGGTTAAGTCCGGCATAAACGCCCTTGTAACCCAGCTCGTTCGGGAACTGTGCAGCGGAACCATACATCTGGCCGTCAGCAATCAGCTGCTTCGCGGTCTTGTTGCCGTCGATACCGGTAACAACGATCTTGTCGCCAAGGCCTCTGGACTGAACAACAGATACAGAACCCTGTCCAGGAGTATCGGAGAAGTTCCAGATACCGTCGATGCCTTCGTCAGCATATACATTCAGCATATCCTCGACAGCAGCCATAGCGTTCTCAACGGAGGACTTGATATCTCTGTACTCAAGAACATTGATGTCAGGCCAGTTCTTCAGCTCTTCCTTCGCGCCTTCCTCACGCTTCTTAGCGTTCGGGTTGGTGGAGTCGTTGATCAGAACGATGTCGCCCTTGCCGCCTAACTTCTCGCAGAGCTTCTCCATCTGCATACGGCCGGCTTCGAAGTTATCGGAAACGATAACGGCGTCGCACTTGTCAGCTACATCGCAAGGAGCATCGATGATGATGCAGTGAGCGTTGGACTCAAGGATCTTCTCGCAGGCAGCTACGGAGCTGGAAGGATCGATCGGAACGAAGATGATGAAGTCGCAGCCCATGTTGATCAGGTCATCAACGTTGGTCAGCTCGTTAGCAAGCTCGGTCTGGTCATCCAGGACGATCAGCTCATGGTTTCTGCCGTACTCTTTGTTGATCTCTTCGATGGCTCTCTTGGCACCGTTGATCAGGGAGGTATAGAACAGAGCGTTCGCGTTCTTAACCGTCATACCGATCTTAGCGTCATGATCCAGATCCGCAAGAGTCTTCTCAACAGCAGCGGTGGTGGTGTCTTCTGCAGCCTTGGTGGTGGTCTCAGGAGCAGCGGTGGTGGTCTCAGGAGCCTTGGTGGTGGTCTCAGGAGCCTCCTCCTTCTTGCCGCAGCCCGCCATAGCGGAAACTACGAGAACCAGGACAAGCAGCAGAGCAAAAAGTCTAGTTTTTTTCATTTCTTTTTTCCTCCATGAAAAATGTCATTCTATGTGATCACAATTTGGTTACCTAAGTGGTTCGGGCTCACGCCCGTGCAAAGGATCAGCCCTCCGCTTTTTTCTTTCTCTTGATCTTTAAATCATCCTTGATGGAGTCGTAGTAGACCGCCACGAGGATCAGAATGCCCTTAACGACCATCTGCCAGTAGGCATCGATCTTTAAGTGGGACATGCCGGAGTTCAGGACACCGATGATACAGGCGCCGATGAAGGATCCCATGATGGAACCGTAGCCGCCGCCGAAAGCGGTGCCGCCGAGAACTGCGGAAGCGATGGCATCTGTCGAGAAGTCAACGCCGATGGTCGGCTGTCCGGAATACAGACGGGACGACATGATGACGCCGCCGAGACCGGCCATGATACCCATGATGACGTAAGCAGAGACAGCGATCCTGGTATAAGAGATACCGGAGTGCTTGGCCGCTTCCATGTTGCCGCCGACTGCGTACATGTGTCTGCCCAGACGGGTCCGTGACAGGATGATGTCAACGATGACCAGCGCAACGATCATGATGAAGAAGATCACCGGGATACCTTCGAAAACCTTCTCGCCGGCCGCGTTGTAGATGGTAGGCCAGGAGAGCTTGCCGATGGCGTTGAAAGTGTTGTCCGTCGAGATGATCGGTGTACCTTCGGTAAATACATAAGCGATGCCGCGGATGGTCTGCTGCATGGCCAGTGTGATAATGAACGGAGGAAGCATCGTCTTCGCACGGATGATACCGTTGATCGATCCGATGAAGCCGCCGACCAGGATCGCTACGATGATCGAGATCCATACGTTCCAGCCCATACTGGTGTTAAGCACAACCGAGATAACGCTGGCCGCCGCACAGGTGGAACCAAGGGAAAGGTCGATACATCCGATGATGATGACGCAGGTGATACCTGCTGCCAGCAGGCCGTTGACGGAAATATTTCTCAGCACGGAGAGGATGTTATCCACTCGCATGAAGGTTTTGGTTGTAAGAGCCAGTACGACGAGCAGGACGACGAGGATCGTCAGCGCACCGGAGTACTGTTTTACTTTATTCAGGAATGCATTTGGCTTTTTGGTTTTCATTATTAACTCTCCTGTCCTTGTCCTGTCGCATAGCGCATGATTTTCGTCTGTGTGAATTCTTCCTCGGCACCGTCGAGCACCTTGGCGATATGCCCCTCGTGCATAACCACGACACGGCTCGACATATTGATGATCTCCGGAAGGTCACTGGAAATAAAGATGATGGAAACGCCCTCGGAGGCCAGCCGGCGCATCAGCTGATAGATCTCATGCTTCGCACCTACGTCAATGCCTCGGGTCGGCTCATCCATGATCAGGATCTTCGGCTCTGCGGCCAGCCACTTGGAGATAACAACCTTCTGCTGGTTTCCGCCGGAGAGGTCTCCGCACACCTGATCGGGACCCGTGGTCTTAATGGAGAGTTTGTGGCGGTATTCCTCCACGATCTCGCGCTCCTTCTTCTTGTCCACCCGGATACCCTTGATGAACTTCTTAAGGACGGCGATCGTCAGGTTGGTTGCCACGCTGTGCCCGAGAACCAGTCCGGCTCCTCGACGATCCTCCGGCACCATGCCGATTCCGGCGTCGATCGCATCCTGCACGCGCTTGAAATGCACTTCCTTGCCGAACAGTGTCATCTTTGCCCCCGGCTCGACCTTGTCCAGCGCGAACACCGCGCGCATCAGCTCGGTACGTCCCGCGCCGACCAGGCCGGAGAATCCCAGAATCTCGCCCTTGCGCAGCTCAAACGAGCAGTCTTTTAATTTCTCATTGGTGAAATGCTCCACCTTCAGGACCACTTCGCCGCCTTCCGCGCGCTCACCCTCATACACTTCCGTGATTGCACGGCCGACCATCAGCTCGATGATCGCGTCCTCGTTGGTCTCCGCAACATTCAGCGTATCGATGTACTGGCCGTCTCGCATGACGGTAACCCGGTCACCGATCACGAATGTCTCGTTCATACGATGGGAGATATAGATAATGCCGGTATCCTTCGCCTTCAGATCTCTGACGATCTTGAACAGCTCCTTGATCTCCACTTCCGTCAGGGAAGAGGTCGGCTCATCCATGATCACGATCTTCGCGTTATGCGAAACCGCGCCCGCGATCTCCACCATCTGCTTCTGCGCGATGGACAGGGTCTTGACGATGGTATGCGCATTCAGCTTCAGGTTCATGTCGTCCAGAATCTTCTGCGCATCCGCATACATCTTCTTAAAGTCCACCATGCCGTACTTGCCCATTTCCTCGCCGCGGAAAATATTCTCGGCAATGGTCATGTTCTCGCACATGGATAACTCCTGATGAATCATCGCGACGCCCAGGTCTCTCGCCTGCAGCGGGGAAGTAATATGAACTTCCTCACCGTCGATGAACACCTTGCCGGAATCTGCCGTATACAGACCGTCCAGGATCTTCATCAGAGTCGATTTGCCTGCACCGTTCTCGCCCATCAGCACGTGCACTTCACCTTTGAGTACTTCAAAGGTGACATGGTCCAACGCGTGGACACCGCCGAAACGCTTGTCGATGTCAGACATCAATAATACTTGTTCTTTTGCCACCGTCTCACCTCCGTATTCGGTTAAGAAACCAGCCCCGGATCAGGCTGTAGATACTAGAATCCGCATGTAGTTCGTAGTACAATCAGGTTTTCGCAGTATGTTTTACTCTGCGAAAACGTATACCCAGAACATGTTCAACTGCCTTTTATTTTGCGTCACCTTCTTTCGTTTGTCAATACACAGGAGACGATTTCGCATCTCATTTTTTTGTTTTTTTAGGCAGCTGGATAGGTTACAGAAAACGTAAAGGAGAAAAACTCATGTCTCAAGAATTTGCGAACAATCCGAAGACCGGAATGACCTTCGAAGAAACCGCTTCTGAATGGCTTGCCGCCAAAAAACCGCAGGTTCAGCCTTCCACATATGTCAAATATCGAAACATTCTGCAGAAGCACCTGCTTCCGGCACTGGGCCCGCAGCCCGTCTGCAGCATCCGCCGGCGAGATCTCGCGAGGTTTGCGCTCAGCCTGGAGCAGCAGGAGCACTTCCCTTCCGGCAGGCCTCTTGCCCCCAAGACGATCAACGATATTCTCTCCGTTGCAAGAGATATCTTTTCTCTTTTCAGTTCCCGTGGGTGTGCTATAATGGAGAAAACAGACCGTAACTTCCTGAGAGAGGAGACTTTGTATGAAACTTTATATTGACGATGCGGATACGAAGAAGATCCGCGAATTGATGAACTACCTGCCGATTGACGGCATCACGACGAATCCGACGATTATCGCGAGGAGCGCCCGCCCTCCCTTTGAAGTGCTGCGCGAGATCCGCGAGATCATCGGCCACGGCCGCGACCTGCATGTGGAAGTGCTCCGCCGCGACTGTGAGGGCATGATCGAGGAGGCGCACCGCATCCTGCGGATCCTGGGCGATGATACCTACATCAAGATCCCGGTGACGCCGGACGGCTACCGGGCCATCCGCGCGCTCTCGGAGGAAGGCGTGCGCGTGACCGCGACAGCCATTCTCTCCCCGATGCAGGCATTCCTCGCCGCAAAAGCCGGCGCGAGCTTTGTCGCCCCTTACGTCAACCGCATCGACGAGATGGGCTATGACGGAGAAGGCGTCGCCCTCTCCATCCGCGAGATGCTCGCGGTCCACGAGTATCCCTGCGAGGTCCTGGCCGCCAGCTTCAAGAACTCCATGCAGATCCAGTCACTCTGCGAGGAAGGCATTGAATGCGTCACAGCCCCTCCGGATGTGCTGGAAGCCCTGATCTTCAACCCTTCCACCGATGTCTCGGTGGACCGCTTCGAGCAGAATTTCCGCAGAGCCTACGGAGAAGACGCCACGATGCTGACCGTCCCGGAATGATCCTTTCCCGGCGGACTGCCTGATTATTTGCAGAAAAACAACAGAGGGACAACGGTTCGTTCAAACCGTTGTCCCTCTGTTTATTGTCTTATGGTTCGGCCGGCTGCCTGCCGCGAAACAGCCCCGCGATCTTCTCCGCGATCCTTGTCAGATACCGCATGAACGGCTCTGTCATAATCCCGAAGTTCACGCACAGCAGGATGGCCTTCGTGGAGAGATCCGAGATTCCGAACAGGTTCCCCAGCAGGAAGAATCCCAGCAGAAGCCCCGCCGCGCAGAATACGAAGATCGCCCATTTGTACTTGTCCATCGGCCGGCTGATCGAATAGAGCACCATCAGCCCGACCACGCCCAGCAGGGCCACCGAGGCCGTCCCGATCTCCTGCGGCGTCACCTCAAGCGCCTTGCCGAAGCCGACCATGGCAGCCACCATGATCACGTCCGTCAGGCCGCCCGGCAGCGCCTTGAGGAAGATATTGCCGATAAAGCTTCCGCGGATCCGGTCGCGGTCCGGCATCTGCGAGAGCAGGAAGGCCGGGATGCCGATCGTAAATGTACTGATCAGCGTGACCTGGTTCGGTGTCAGCGGGTAGGTGATCGCGAAGCACAGCGAGAGCACCGCGAGAATCAGCGAGAAGATATTCTTCACCAGGAACAGGCTGCCCGAGCGCTGCAGGTTGTTAACGACCTGCCGCCCTTCCGTCACCACGTCCGGCATATGCGAGAAATCCGAATCCAGCAGCACGAGCTTCGACGCCTGCACCGCCGCGGAGCTCCCGGACGCCATCGCTACCGAGCAGTCCGCGTCCTTGAGCGCCAGCACGTCGTTCACGCCGTCGCCGGTCATCGCCACGGTATGGCCCGCCTTCTGAAGCGCTTTCACGAACTTGCGCTTCTGCTCCGGCGTAACCCGCCCGAAGACCGTATACCGCTCCACAGCCTCTTCGATAACCTTGTTGTTCGTCAGCGTCGACGCGTCGATATAATTGTCCGCGCCCTCGATGCCCGCCTGCCGCGCAACCTGCGAGACCGTCACCGGGTTGTCCCCAGAGATGACCTTGATCGTCACGCCCTGCTCGGCGAAGTACCGGAAGGTCTCCGGCGCACTCTCCCGGATCGGGTTCGACAGCACGACCAGCGCCTCCGGATCCACATTCCCGGTGAGCTCGCCTCCGTCCGCCGCCTCGCTGCAGCACCCGAAGACCAGCACCCGCTTCCCCTGCGAGGTATATGTCTCAATCTGCTCCTGATAATCCGCAAATGCCTCACGCAGCAGAAATTCCGGCGCGCCAAGCACGAAGCAGCCCTCCGCGAAGGTCACGCTGCTGTACTTGTAGCGCGAGGAAAAACCGGTGAGCGAGACCGCTTCTCTTCCGGCAGGCCCTGTGAAGAATGCCTTCATCGCGGACATCGTGATATTGTCCGCCGCCTGCGCCGCCGCAAAATCACTGATCAGCCCGCGCACCTCTTCGTCAGAGTAAGCCTTCTTCGCCGGGATCTCCTGCGCCTCTGCCCCCGCAGAGCGCATCGCAGCCTCCGGCTTCTGCACCCGGACCATCTCCTCCACGCACATCTCCGGGCTCGTGATCGTGCCCGTCTTGTCCACGCAGAGCACATCCACCCGCGCCAGGGTCTCGATGCATTTCATCTCATGCACCAGCACCTTCCGCCCCGCAAGCCGCAGGGTGCTGATCACGAGCGTCACACTCGCCAGCAGGAACAGGCCCTCCGGGATCATCCCGATGCAGGCCGCCACGATCGCGCGGAAGCTCTCCTTCAGCGCGACGCCCCCGACGATATACTGCTGGTAGAACATCAGCCCCGCCACCGGCAAGATCGCGATGCCGATACATTTGACCAGGATGTTAAGCGAACGGATCATCTCCGACTGCTCGCCCTCCCGGCTCGCCTTCGCCTTCAGCGTCAGATGCGAGATGTAGGAGTCCGCTCCCACCTGCTCGACCCTGGCCAGGCACTCGCCGGAGACCAGGAAGCTGCCGGAGAGCAGCTCATCCTCCACCTCCTTGTGCACCTCGTCCGCCTCGCCGGTCAGTAGCGACTCGTTGACAAATGCCTCTCCTTCCGCCACCACAGCATCCGCCGGGATCTGGTCCCCCGCCTTCAGCACCAGGATATCGTCACGCACCAGGGCCTCCGAGGGGATCTCCTTCTCCTCTCCGTCCCGGATCACGACCGATTTCGGCGCGTGCAGCATCGTCAGCGCGTCCAGCGTCTTCTTCGCCCGGATCTCCTGAATGATACCGATCAGTGTGTTGGACAGAATGACCGGCACAAACGTCAGGTCGCGAAACGAGCCCACGCTGATGAGCATCACCGCGAATATGACAAATATCAGGTTGAAATACGTAAAGACATGCGAGCGGATGATCTCTCCGATGCTCTTGGAAGGAGACTCGACCGGCGCGTTATACCAGCCCGCCGCCGTCAGCGCTTCCGCCTGCTCCGACGTCAGTCCCTCCTTCACCGAAGGAAACAGCCGGGGCATCTCCTGCCTCTCGATCCGGTTCTCCTTCGCGATCTTCGCCTCCCGCTCGGCTTCCAGTTCCCCCACGGTTTTCCTGTGAAATAAACCCATGAACAATCCTCCTCCGGGCCCCGGACGGGCCCGCGTACCTTGATTGTACCAAGCCGGCCCGGAAAATACAATCCGCCGGCCCGCACATGAGGCCGGATTTCCCCCTCACAGACGCAAAAAAAGCCATTGCACCCGACGTGACCCGGCCTGCCGCCGGATCCGCGGATGCAATGGTTTTATGAGCGGAGTTATCTGGACGCATTTATGTTTCCACCTTCAGCATCCGGTAGCCGACCCCCACATGGGTCTGTATCATCTGCGGAGAGTCCGGCTCCGGCTCCAGCTTCCTGCGAAGCGTCGCCACAAATACGCGCAGGGATGCCACCTGGTTCTCCCAGCTGCTGCCCCAGACCTTCTGTGTCAGGTACTTGTGTGTGAGCACCTTTCCCACATTCTGCGCCAGCACGCACAGGATCTTATATTCCATCGGCGTCAGGTGCAGCTCCTCTCCGTTCAGGTATGTACAGCCTGCGGCATAATCGATCTTCAGGTTCCCGTTGACGAAAACCGGAGACCCGGGAGCCTCATTGGATGTGATCGCCAGCCGCCGCTGCGTCACGCGAAGCCTTGCCAGAAGCTCCTCCACCGAGAAGGGTTTCGTCAGATAATCATCCGCGCCCGCGTCGAGAGCCTGGATCTTGTCCTCGTCCTCGCTTCGCGCGCTGATCACGATGATCGGCAGGTTCGACCAGCTGCGGATCCGCTCGATCACCTCCACACCGTCCAGGTCCGGCAGTCCCAGATCCAGAAGCACGATATCTGGCTGATACGAAGAAGCCGCCAGGATGGCCTGCTCCCCGTTCGGGGCCGTCAGATATTTATAATCATGTGCCTTCAGCGTCGTTGTGATCAGATTGCGGATCGGCGCGTCGTCCTCCACGACCAGAATCGTCGTCTTATTCATCCATCTTCACCTCTTCTCTGGGCAGTGCAAATGAGAACCGGCACCCGTGCGGCTCCAGCGACTCCAGCAGGATCTCGCTGTCATGCGCGTGCAGGATACTCCGGCAGAGGGCAAGCCCGAGCCCCAGTCCGCGGCGTCTGGCCCCCTCTGCCTTCTGTCCGGTGTAGAACATCTCGAAGACCTGGTCTCTCAGTTCTGCAGGGATACCCGGACCGTTATCCTCCACGGCGAATACCACTTCGTCCTCTCTCTTTCGCACCGAAACCACGATCTCGGATCCCTCCGGGGTATAGACCGCGGCATTATTCACCAGATTCACGATCACCTGCATAATCAGGCGCGCGTCCATGCGCGCCAGCAGGAACTCATCCTCGAACTCGGTGCGGATCCGGTGCCGGTCGGCCTCCGGGCTGACGTGCGCCAGCGCCTCCGCCACGACGTCCGCGGCCAGCTGCGCCTCCCGCCGGATGGGCAGCTTCCCGTCCTCGATGCGGCTCACGGACAGGAGATTCTCCACCAGCTGCGTGAGCCACTGCGCGTCCTCATAGATATCCGTCACTGCCTGGATCCGTGTCCCCTGCTCCATCTTCTCGTAATTGCCCAGAAGATTGCCCGCGTTGCCCGAAATCGAGGTCAGCGGCGTGCGCAGGTCGTGCGAGACCGCGCGGAGGAAATTCGCCCGCATCTGCTCATTCTTCGCCATCAGCGCCGCATTTTCCTTGTCCATGGCGTTGCGGCGGTTCTCCATCGCCAGCGCGCACTCGCCGAGCATCGAGAGCACCACACTGTTCTCCAGCGCGTCCGGCTCATGCTTGTCCGCGGCGAATCCGACCACGCCGAAGGCCTGGCCGTGAATCCGGATCGGCAGGTACTGGCACACCGCCTTCGGCCGGGTCTTCGTGTAGGCCCCGGTCCGGCTCTTCTGCTCCCAGGCAAGCCTTGCGGTCTCCGTCTCCTCCGCGCTCCGGTACTTCTCCGCCGGAGCATCCTCCCCCGCAGGCACCACGTAGCACTCTCCGAGCGCCCCGCGCTCCTCCGGGTACACCACGATGTCCCTCTTCAGCAGCTTCATCAGCTGTTCGGCCGTGATCCGAAGGATGTCCGCGTCGTCGCCCGCCTGCAGAAGCATCTGATCGGTGTCAAACAGTACATTTGTCCGATAGGCGGCCTGCGCGGTCATCGCCGCGTGATCCTTCAGCTTCGCGGCCAATGTGCCCGTGATCACGGAGACCGTCAGGAGGATCAGGAACGTCACCGGATACCCGGGCTCATAGGCATGGAACGTGAACTTCGGCTCGGTGAAGAAATAGTTGAACAGCACGACGCTCAGAAGCGAGGCGATCACGCTGCAGGCATATCCCTCCGTGAACAGGGACGTCAGAAGCACGCCCAGGATATAGATCGGCAGGATATTCGCCTCTGTCAGTCCGAACCGAAGCAGAAGCAGGCCCAGAAGCGTCACCCCTCCCAGGCACAGAATTGTTATCAGCAGGTCCCGGCCGGTCAGGCTGATGGGCTGCGGAAGCCTCGGCAGACGCCGATGCCTGCGCCCCTCATTCTCCGGGTCCGGGATAATATGAATCTCCAGGTTCGGCACCTGCGCGATCAGCTCATCCGTCAATGTCGGCTTGCCGCGCAGGATGCGCCGCGCCACGCTTCGCCGCCCGATCACGATCTTCGTCGTTCCGGAGACCCGCGCGAACTCCGCGATCTGCAGAGGCACATTCGTGCCGGTCACCGTCGTGATCTCGGCCCCGAGCTCCTCCGCGAGCCGGATATTGGCCTGCAGCCGCCTGCGGTCCTCCTCCTTCATCATCTCCGAAGCAGGTGTCCGCACGTAAAGCGCGGTAAATGTACCCCCGAACGCGCCGGCCATCGTCGCGGCCGTCCGGATGATCTTCGCATTGGAAGGAGAGGACGAGATGCAGGCCAGAATATGTTCCCTTCTCTCTGTCTGAGCCATGCGCGCCTCCCTTCCCCGGCCCTGCTCAGTTATCAAGCAGCCGGTCCTTTTCTACATCATGAATCCAGAGATCAACCTTTCTCATCAGAAAATAGCCGCCGATCCCCAGGGCGACCACCCCGATCAATGCCAGAATGCCGGCCATGAGGATCACCTCCTCAGATCCGGAAGCATTTCGCCAGTGCCCGGTATTCGCCCGTCACGAGGATGCTCATGTCCTCGGTCAGGACCGTCTCCGGCGTAATGCTCATATGCAGTCTGCCATTTCGCTTCACCGCCATAATCGTGACGTTATAGCGGCGGCGGATATCGATCTGTCCGATGCTCTTGCCGGTCCACATCGCCGGCACGGGCACCTCCAGAATCGCGTGCGAATCGTCCAGGGCGATGTAGTCCAGGATGTGGTCCGCGCTGTAGCGCACCGCTGCCCAGCGGGCCATCTCTTTCTCCGGATAGATCACCTCATCCGCACCGTTGTTCTTGAGAAATTTCACCTGCATGTCGCACTCGGCGCGCGCCACGACGAGCTTGCCGCCGAACTCCTTGAGGAGCGAAGCCGTCTCCAGAGAGCTCTTAAAATCGTCACCGATCGCAACGATGCAGACATCAAAATTATTAACACCCAGGTCTTCCAGGAATGCCGGGTTCGTACTGTCGCCGATCTGCGCGCCGGTCACCACCGGCAGCACCGCGTTCACACGCTCCTCGTCGCGGTCCACCGCCATGACCGAGTGGCCCAGTTCATTCAGCTGTATGGCGATCTCCCGGCCGAATCGCCCCAGTCCGATCAGAAGAATAGATTTCATGGCATGTCCCTCCGCTCCGGATCCTTATACGGATCCTCTGACTTTATCATAGCGGATCCCGATTTAAGAGAGTGTTAGGACTTGCCATCCGGTATTAAAATCTTATAAAGACAGACAGGGAGCGCCCTCTATGGCGCTCCCCGCTGAAATATCCCTGAGAAATCGGCACATCTCCGCGGGGAAATGCATCATTTCTTCTCAATGCTCTGGTAAAATGCCCTCCGGATCTCCTCCGCGCTCACGCCGCACTCCCGGCGGATCGCCGCGAGATCGTCCCACTCGGGCTTGTATTTCTCCGCCCCGAAGCCGTACGACTTCTTGTAGCGGACCGGGCCGTACTTCGTCTGTGCGGTCCCTTCTTCACGGTCGAGCACGTAGCGCATGCAGTCCTTGCGCCGCACCCCGATTGTGGAGGTGTGCTTTAAGATCGCGGCGGCCAGCTCCTCCGCCCGCTCCGGGCGAACGACGCACAGCAGCAGCTGCCCCGGGCGGTTCTTCTTCATCTGGTCCGGGATCAGGCTCACGTCCAGAGCGCCCGCCTCGGTCAGCACCTCATAGAGGCCGCCCAGCTCCTCGCCGGTCATATCATCAATATTGCAGGCAAGCTCCGTGATCTCCTCCGCGGCATTTGCCCCGGACTCTCCGTAGAAAGCCCGCACGCAGTTGAGCCGCTCAAAATCGCGGTTGCCCATCCCGCAGCCGATCTTCTCGGTGCGCATCACCGGCATCCCGCCGAACTCCGCCGCAAAATGCGTCAGCAGCGCGGCGCCGGTCGGCGTGCAGAGCTCGCCCTTCACCTCGCCTCCATACGAAGGAACCCCCTTCAGGATGAAAGCCGTAGCAGGCGCCGGCACCGGCAGAATCCCGTGCGCGCAGTGCACATGGCCGCTCCCCACATGAATCGGAGAGACGACAACCCTCGGATTGCCCAACTTCTCCATCAGGAGGCAGAAGGCCGTCACGTCCGCGAGCGCGTCCATCGTGCCCACCTCGTGGAAATGAATCTGGTCCACGGGACGCCCGTGCACCGCACTCTCCGCCTCCGCGATCCGGCCGTAAACCGCCTTCGCATGCTCCTTCACAGAAGCAGACAGCGGGAGCTCATCGATCTTGCCGAGGATATCCGCCACAGAGCTGTGGTGATGATGATGCTCGTGATCGTGGTCGTGCTCATGGTCATGTTCATGCTCGTGGTCATGCTCATGATGATGTTCATGATCGTGGTCATGCTCATGATGATGCTCATGCTCGTGGTCATGTTCATGCTCTTGATCGTGCTCATGATCGTGATCGTGCTCATGTTCATGCTCATGGCTGTGCTCATGCGGCTCGCCCCACTCTTCCTCCTCGCCGTGAATCTTCACCGTCACATGATTGCCGGTGACACCCATCTTCACCCGCGGCTCGCAGGAATACGTGAGCCCCTCGATGCCCAGCCCGTTCATCTCGCGGACAAAGCCTTCCTTGTCCTCCAGCAGGTCCAGAAGCGCCGCGCACAGCATGTCGCCGGCCGCTCCCATTCCGCATTCCAGATACAGTGTCTTCATATTTCCCCCATCTCAGTTCTTCGCAGTTTCGATCTTGTTGATCATGCCCGCCAGATAGCCGGCACCGAAACCGTTGTCAATATTGACGACGCTCACCCCGCTCGCGCAGGAATTAAGCATCGACAGCAGGGCCGAGAGCCCGTGGAAATTCGCTCCGTAGCCGACACTGGTCGGCACCGCGATCACCGGGCAGTCCACCAGGCCGCCGATCACGCTCGCCAGCGCTCCCTCCATGCCCGCCGCCGCGACCACGACACGTGCATGCGCAAGGATCTCCAGGTTCGAGAGCAGCCGGTGCAGCCCGGACACGCCCACGTCGTAGAGACGTACCACGCGGTTGCCGAAGAGCTCCGCCGTCAGCGCGGCCTCCTCGCAGACCGGGATGTCACTCGTCCCGCCGCACGCGACCACGACACAGCCCGTCAGCTCCTTCTCCCTGCGCCAGGCGATGCCGATGCGCGCCTCCTTGTGATACTCCAGCGGGATCTCACGCGCGATCACCTCCGCGGCCTCCGCCGAGAGCCTCGTGATCAGGATGTCCTCCCGGCCGCGCCCGCGCATCGACGCGACGATCCCCAGGATCTGCTCCGTGGTCTTGCCGGCCCCGTAGATCACCTCCGGGATCCCCTGGCGCACCTCGCGCTGCACATCCACCTTCGCGTAGCCCAGATCGTCAAAAGGAGCCATCTTAAGGCTCGTCAGCGCCTCCTCCGGCGCAACCGCGCCGTCGCGCACATCCTCCAGCAGTTTCAGAATCTCATCCCGGTACATCGCACTCTCCCCCGGGGAAGATGTCTGCGAGCCTTCCGCTCTCCAGATCATCCAGTCCCTTATTCAGGAATTCCTGCGCCAGCGAACCGGGCTTGATGCAGGCCCGCGCCTCCTCCGGCGTAAACCAGGAGATCCGGTCGATCTCCCCGTTCACGTGGTCCAGCGACATATCGTCCACCACCGACAGGAAATTACACATCAGCGTGTTGCTCTTCTCAAAATATTTGCTGCGAAGGTACCGGCACTTCACCACACGAAGCCCCAGCTCCTCCGAAACCTCCCGGCGGACCCCCTCTTCCAGCGACTCGCCCAGGTTGACATAGCCGGCCACCAGGATATTGTCCGTGCGCCCGTACTGCTGGATCAGGATCACCTGGTCCAGCGCGCGGTTCATGGCCAGTGTGCTCATCGCCACGTTGTAGCGCCGGAACCGGAACGCCCCGCAGGCCTCACAGTAAGGCACAGGCCCGTCCAGCCCGTTTTCCCGCAGGACGAGCTCATGCCCGCAGACTTCACAATAACTCATCGTCTCACCACTCCAGCGGCTTCTCTTCCGCTTCCGCGTCGACCGTCTCCTTCGCCCCGCCATTCTCCAGCCGCTTGACCCGGCGCAGGTTCGCGCCGAGCGCGATCATGCTAAAGAGCGTGAGCACACCGTCCGCGATGAAGGAGATGCCCACATAGACCATCAGGACCTGCATCGCGGCGAACGGCTTGCCCACCATAACCACGGCAAGCATCACGGTCAGAAGCGCAAATACCATCGTGATCCACCAGCGGGTCACGCCCAGCCGCTTCATATCAATGGCTGTCTGCAGCTTCACCAGCGCACTCACAAAGAGCACGCAGCCGAAGATCACCGGAATGATCGAGACGACGGCCTTCGGGTGCGTCAGGAGCAGGATGCCGACGCCTGCCATCAGAATGCCCAGCACTAGGTCCATCCCCAGCACGGCGGAGAGCCTGCCTCTCACAAAGAACGAGACAATGTAGAACAGCCCGGCGCCGATCACCATCACCCCGAGGATCACACAGACCGTCTCCAGGGCCATCCCCGGCCGCGCCACCAGCACGATGCCTGCCAGCACCAGCAAAAGCGCGGACAGATAGTGCGTAATCTTAAAATGCTTGATCGACTTCTGCACCTGCTGGGTATAAGATTCTTCGATGATCACAGTTTCTTCCTTCTCAGCCATATTCGTTTCCTTCTCTCCCTTTCATTTATCCGCAGCCCTCCCGGGCAGCGCGGGATCCGTCAGATCCCGTTCTTCTCGCAGATCTCCGCGAGCACACATTTCTCACAATAAGGCTTCGTCCGCGCCGTGCAGACCTCTCGCCCGTGCAGGACGAACCGGTGGCAGAGCGCATTGCCCTCCTCCGGCGGCACGATCTTCCACAGGGCCATCTCCACCTTCTTCGGCTCCTTGACCTCGTGCACCAGGCCGATCCGGTTGCAGAGCCGGATGCAGTGGGTGTCCGTGACAATCGCCGGCTTCCCGAAGACGTCCCCCAGGACCAGGTTGGCGCTCTTGCGCCCCACGCCGGGAAGCTTCAGCAGCTCCTCCATCGTGTCCGGCACCCGTCCGCCGTACTCATCGCGCAGCATCCTCATGCAGGCGTGGATGTCCCTCGCCTTGCTCCGGCCGAGCCCGCAGGGGTGGACGATCTCCTCGATCTCCTCCGGCGAAGCCTCCGCCAGCGCGTTCATGTCCGGATACTTCGCGTACAGGTCCTGCACCACGACATTGACCCGCGCGTCCGTACACTGCGCGGCCAGCCGCACACTCACCAGAAGCTTCCACGCTTCGTTGTAATCCAGCGTGCAGTCCGCGTCCGGATATTCCTCCGCAAGTCTCCGGATCACCTCCAGAGCCAGTTCACTCTTCTCCATAGCTCTCACTTCCCCGCCGGCCGCAGCACGTCCGGCCG
>JAFPYK010000224.1 GCA_017412265.1 Lachnospiraceae bacterium | reverse complement strand
GCAGGATGGCAGAGTCCTACGGTGTCGATAAGGATATGATTAAGAACTATATGGGTGAGCAGACCGAAGCTCTCAAGACAGATCTGAAGGTGCAGAAGGCCGTTGACCTTGTCGCAGCCGAAGCAGTAGAAGTTGAGCCGAAGACGTCGGAAGAGGAATAATCACGACCGAACGGCAGATGGAGGATTTCGATGAGTTTAGTTCCTTATGTCATTGAACAGACGGGGCGCGGCGAGCGTTCGTATGATATCTACTCCCGTCTGCTGAAAGACCGGATTATCTTCCTCGGCGAGGAAGTCAATGAAGTGACGGCAAGCCTTGTGGTTGCGCAGCTGTTATTCCTGGAGTCGGAAGACCCCGGCAAGGATATCAGCCTCTACATCAACAGCCCCGGCGGATCCGTGACTGCCGGCATGGCGATCTATGATACCATGCAGTACATCAAGTGCGATGTCTCCACGATCTGCGTGGGCATGGCAGCCAGCATGGGCGCGTTCCTTCTCGCGGGCGGCGCGAAGGGCAAGAGGATGGCTCTTCCGAACGCGGAGATCATGATTCACCAGCCTTCCGGCGGCGCCAGAGGGCAGGCGACCGAGATCCAGATCGCGGCGGAGAACATCTTAAAGATCAAGAAGAAATTAAACGAGATCCTGGCGGAGAACACCGGCAAGCCTCTGGAGGTTGTCGAGCGTGACACCGACCGCGATCACTATATGGATGCGCAGGAAGCCCTGGAATACGGACTGATCGACCGCATCATCACCAACAGACAGTAAGATTTTTCACGGGCGCAGAGGGAAGTGAGGCTTCCCTTTGCGTTTCGTTGTTTCATCGGCGGGACTTTTTGCGCAGGAATCGCAGGAATCCCGCGTCGGATGACGGTCCCTGTGCCGGATCCAACCGGCCGGCAGCAGAGGGGAAAGGAATCATATATGGCGAAATCAGATCACAAGAGCGGCGGTATCTGCTGTTCCTTCTGCGGTAAGCCGCAGAACAAGGCGAGAAAACTCATCTCCGGTCCCGGGGGCATCTATATCTGCGATGAGTGCGTCTACCTCTGCGAGGAGATCATCGATGAGGAGACCGAGGATTTAGAGCCGGAGATTGAAGATATTAACCTGTTAAAGCCCAGGGAGATCAAGGCTTACCTGGACGATTACGTGATCGGCCAGGATGAGGCGAAGATCGCTCTGTCCGTGGCTGTGTACAATCATTACAAGAGAGTGCTCTCCGGGGATCTGCTGCACAACGAGATCCAGAAGAGCAATATCATCATGATCGGGCCTACCGGATCCGGCAAGACCTATCTGGCGCAGACGCTGGCGAAGCTGTTAAACGTCCCGTTTGCAATCGCAGACGCGACGGCCCTGACCGAGGCGGGCTACGTGGGTGAAGACGTGGAGAATATCCTCCTCAAGATCATCCAGGCGGCGGATTACGACATCGAGCGGGCGCAGCACGGTATCATTTACATCGACGAGATCGACAAGATCACCCGCAAATCCGAGAATACCTCGATCACGAGGGACGTCTCGGGCGAAGGCGTGCAGCAGGCTCTGTTAAAGATCCTGGAGGGCACGGTGGCCAATGTCCCTCCGCAGGGCGGAAGAAAGCATCCGCAGCAGGAGTTCATCCAGATCGACACGACGAACATCCTCTTCGTGTGCGGCGGCGCATTTGACGGGCTTGAGAAGATCATCGAGGCGAGACTCGGCAAGAAGTCCATCGGATTTAACGGTACGCTGCAGCTGAAGGACGAGAAGAATGTCGGCGAGCTCTTCAAGCATGTGATGCCGCAGGATTTCGTGAAGTTCGGACTCATCCCGGAGTTTGTCGGACGTGTACCGATGGTGGTCGCGCTGGATCTCCTCGACGAGGACGCGCTGGTGCGGATTCTTACCGAGCCGAAGAATGCGATCGTCAAGCAGTATGAGCGGCTGATCGGCCTGGACGATGTGGAGCTGGTATTTGAAGAGGAAGCGGTGCGCGAGATTGCGCGCAAGGCGATTGAGCTCAATACCGGCGCGCGAGGCCTCCGTGCGATCATCGAGAAGGCCATGATGAATACCATGTACAATCTTCCTTCGGAGAAGAATGTGGTTCGGTGCCTGATCACCAAAGAGGTCATCGACGGTACGGGTGAACCGGTTCTGACACGTGCGGAAGAACTGAAGAAGAACGCATAATGAGTACAAACGAGATCAGAGAACATATTCCCATCATTGCCCTGCGCGGGGTCTGCATCCTGCCGGGCATGATGGTACATTTTGACATCAAGAAGGGTGTCAGTATGGCAGGAGCGCAGGCTGCGATGGAACAGGAACAGCTTGCGTTCCTTGTTACACAGAAGAATGAAGGGACGGACCGCCCGGAGGAGAAGGACCTGGAGGAGATCGGCACGCTCTCTGTGGTGCGCCAGATCGTCCGTATGCCCGGAGATGCGATGCGCGTCATGGTGACGGGGATCCGCAGAGGACACCTCGATGAGATTACCGCGAGGGAGCCGTTCCTGCAGGGCACGATCTCCGTGCTCACTGAAGGCCGCGCCGACCTGCCGGATCCGCTTCGCGCCAAGGCGATGGTCCTGCTTCTGAAGGATACGATCCGCAGATATGTGGAGCGGTCGGACAAGATTGACCGTGCTCTGTTAAATGACCTCGACCAGATCGAATCTCTGGACAAGCTCATCGACCAGGCGGCCATCGTCCTGCCGCTTTCCATGAAGCGCAAGCAGAGTGTGCTGAGCGAGCTGACGCTCCGAGAGCGGTTTGCCTGCATGATGACGATCCTCGAGGAGGAGACCGAGGTGGAGAATATCCGCCGAGACTTCCAGAAGAAGGTCAAGGAGGAGATCGACCGCAACCAGAAGGAATATATCCTGCGCGAGCAGCTCAAGGTCATCCATGATGAGCTGGGCGAGAACGCGGAGTCTGAGGCGGAGGAGTTCAAGCGCAAGCTGGAGGCGCTGGAGGCGAACGAAGAGGTCAAGGAGAAGATCGGCAAGGAGATCCGGCGTTTCCAGAACATGCCCTCGAACGCGGCCGAGGCGACCGTGCTCCGCGGCTATATCGAGACGCTGCTGGACCTGCCGTGGGACCACGCGTCCGTGGACAATTATGACCTGAAGAATGCCAAGAAGATCCTCGACCGTGATCATTACGGGCTGGAGAAGGTGAAGGAGAGAATCCTGGAATTCCTGGCGGTGCGTGCGCTCACCGAGAAGGGGCGCAGCCCGATTATCTGCCTCGTGGGACCGCCCGGCACGGGTAAGACATCCATCGGACGCAGTATCGCGGAGGCGCTCGGCAAGCAGTACGTCCGGCTGGCACTCGGCGGCGTGCGTGACGAAGCGGAGATCCGCGGACACCGAAGGACCTACATCGGCTCGATGCCCGGCAGGATCGTGACCGCGATGAAGAACGCGGGCGTGAAGAATCCACTGATGCTTCTGGATGAGATCGACAAGCTTGGCAACGATTATAAGGGTGATCCCGCGTCGGCGATGCTGGAGGTTCTCGACGGAGAGCAGAACAGCCGTTTTGCGGATCATTATATTGAGATTCCCGTGGACCTTTCGGAGGTGCTCTTTATCGCTACGGCGAACAGCACCGAGACGATCCCGAGACCGCTCCTGGACCGCATGGAGATCATTGAGATCAACAGTTACACGGCCAATGAGAAGTTCCATAT
>JAFPYK010000223.1 GCA_017412265.1 Lachnospiraceae bacterium | reverse complement strand
GCGGACATGAGCTTCTCCAGTTTTGAAGGCCGGATGGTCTTCAAGCTCAAAAGCTCCGGCGAAGGAGACCTCAAGTACACCGCCCGGCTCGAATCCGGCTCTGCCACCGTCTACTACGACTGCTACGGCACCAAATCCGAGCTCTTCTCCATCGCCGGCGGCGAGGAGGCCGGCGCCAGCGGCGGCTACGTCGAATCCGGCACCGTCTACGTCATCGTCGAGACCGACGGCGCCTGCAAGAACGGCGAATTTCACATCAGTCTGAACTAAAAGGAGGTCCCTATGATGAGATACATCCCCTGGGTAATGGGTCTGGTCGTGGCAGCAGCATTTATTTATTGGATTATCCAGACCGCCCGCCGCAACCGAGAGATCCAACTGGAAGGAATCGTAACCGATGCCGTGGTCAGCCGCATCGAGGAGCATGAATCCACGGACTCGGACGGCATGACCACCGTTACCAACTATTACTACGTCACTTACCAGCTGTCCGACGGAACTCCCGCGGAAGCCCTCCTCGGCAGCGGCAAGAGCATCGATTTCCGCTTCGGCAAGAACACCTGGGACGCAGACCTCTATGTCGGCTGCCGCGTGCACATCAAATACCTGCCCGACAAGCCCGAGTACGTCGTCCGCATCTGACCTATGAACATGAATCAAAACTCTGCTAAACTCACACTTTATGTGCCCGAATACCGGGATCTGTGGTTTCGGCAGCGGATGCTCGCCGACGAGGAGACCATGTCCTACAACCACGCCTGGGGAGGCACGGTTCCCTTCCCGGAAGAGGACTGGCAGGACTGGTACGACTTCTGGGTCGTGAACCCCGAAGACGGCCGCATCTACCGCTTCCTGAAGGATGCGTCCGGCGAATTTGTCGGAGAGATCGCCTATCATCCGGACCCGGAGCTTCAGGCCTGCATCGCGAACGTCATCATCTATGCGCCCTTCCGCGGAAGAGGCTACGGCAGCCGGGCCCTTGACCTCCTGTGCGCCCTCGCCGCAGACAATGGCCTCACCTGCCTCTACGACGACATCGCCATCGACAACCCCGCCGCAGACATGTTCCTCCGGCACGGATTCCGCGAAGAGAGCCGCACCGAGGAGAAGATCATCCTCAGAAAAGATTTGCACTAAAAAACCGAGAACCCGGCAAGCCGGGTCCTCGGTTTTCTTTTCGTTATAGTTTTTTCTCCGCGAGGAGGATGACCCCTCCGTCTCTTTTCACCTCTGTCACGGTCCGGAAACCGTTCTTCCTCCAGAAGGAGGTTGACTGCGGGTTCCCTTTATCGATCCCCAGCTGGATCGACGTCTTCCCAGCCGCTCTCAGGTAATCCGCCATCTCGCGTATGATCCCCGAGCCGATGCCCCGGTGCTGCGCAGAAGCCGCGACCATGAAGAAGCCGATGAATCCGATCTCCTCTTCCGGGAATCCGTCGATCAGGTCCATCACGGCGATCAACTCATCCCCCTGATAGAAGCCCACATAATACTTTCTCTCTTCCGTCACGCCCGGAGGCGTGATGTGCAGATCGTGAAGGATCTGCTCCCTCGTGGGCTCCGCCTCACAGTACCGGTAGAACAGTTCATTCCCCAGGCACAATTCATAGACAGCTTCGACGTCCGATTCCGTGAGTCTGCGAATCACAAATCCTCCGCTGAGACGGTCTATATCCAACATCGGCGAAATCCTCCTTTCTCCTTCTGAGTGCAGTAACACCAGAGCACAGCCGGGAAATGTCATCAGCCGGAATCGTCGTGAGGAAAAGGCGTGTGAAAAAGAATGCTTTCTCACACGCCCCGAATCGCACTCTGTCGTCTTCTCCGGACCTGAAAGCAATTACCCCATCAGGTCCTTCGTCCTCCGGTACAACTCCCGGAACTTCTCGAATCCCTCTTCATACACCTTCACATGCTCCGGGATCGGATGATACACCTTCTCCTGCATCCGCACGAACCGCTCGCATCCCTCATCCAGCGAAGCGAAGATCCCCGCGGAAGCTCCCGCCAGCAGGCAGGCTCCCAGGCACGCCTGCTCCTTCTCCGCGCAGGCCACGACGTCCTTGTCGAAGATATCCGCCTGAATCTGCAGCCAGATCTCCGAGGCAGCCCCGCCGCCGGAGGCAATGATCTGCGGCGCGTCCACGCCCAGCTCATTTAACAGCACGAGACAGTCCTTCAGGCTGTAGGTCACGCCCTCCATCACCGCGCGCAGGAAATGCCCGCGCCCGTGCCCGAGCTTCATCCCGAAGAACATGCCGGTCGCGTCCGGATTCAGATGAGGCGTCCGCTCCCCGGACAGATAAGGCAGGTAGATCAGCCCCTCCGAGCCCGCCGGCACCGCGCCCGCAAGCTCATTTAGCTCCTTGTACGAATCCACCTTCAGGATATAATTCTTCGCCCAGTCCATGGATTTGCCCGCCGTCAGCGTCGCGCCGAAGATCGTGTACCCGCGATCCACCGCGTGGCAGAAGGTGTTCGTGCGCAGCTTCTCGTCGTAGATGGGCTCCCCTACAAATGCACTCACCTGCCCGCCGGTTCCGATGTTGCTGATGAGGTATCCCTCTCTGGCCGCCGCGTTGCCGATCGCCTGGATGGGCTGGTCGCCTCCGCCGTAGATGACCTTCGCCCCGGTCGGCAGCCCGGTCTCCGCCGCGCACGCATCGCTGATCACGCCCGCAAGCTCCGTGGACTCATGCACCGGCGGGAAGATCTCCCTCGGGAACCCGAACGTGTCGATGACCTCCCAGGCCCAGTCTCTGCGCGCGGTATCCGCCATCCCGGTCGAAGACGCGTCCACCGCCTCCGCACCGGCCTTTCCGGTGATCCGCAGGCGCAGATAATCCTTCGGGCAGAGCACCGCGGCAATCCTTGCGAAATTCTCCGGCTCCTCCTCCTTGATCCAGAGCAGGGACGGGAACGCGAACCCGCAGCTGACCCGGTTGCGGAAGATCTCGCCCATCTTCTTCTCCGGGCAGACCTCCTCGATCTCCGCAAGCTGCTTCTTCGAGCGCTGGTCCAGCCAGATGATCGCCGGCCGCACCGGCTTTCCGGCCGCGTCCACGGTCACCAGGCCGTGCATCTGCCCGGAGAAGCCCACCGCTGCCACATTCGCATAGGCCTCCGGCTGCTCCCCGCGAAGCGCCTCAAACACCTCCTTCAGCGATGCCCACCACATCTCCGGGTCCTGCTCCGCCCAGCCAAGCTGCGGGATAGACACCCCGTAGCCCTTCGCATGCACCGCGAGCACACCCTTCTCGCTGTCAAGCAGCATCGCCTTCACACTCGTCGTCCCGATATCAATTCCCAGAATCACAGCCATCTTATCTCCTCCTGAACTCATCCTTCAAGCAGCTCTGCCTTTCAGCCGAGCTTCGCAAGCTTCTGCCTCGCATACATCGCAGAGCCCAGCACACCCTTCTCCTGATTGACCTCAGAGAAACGGATATCCAGCCCGTTTTCCACCACGGCCCGGCTGATATTCTCGCGGATATATCGCTTAAAATCCTCCCGCGGGAAGTCCTTCATCTCGATCACGCCGCCGCCCGCGACATAAGCGTCCGGCGCCAGCAGATTGCCCATCATCGCAAATGGCAGGGCCGCCGCATAGACAAACTCCTGCAGCACCTGCTCCTTCGCGTGCTTCGTAAACATCTCCGAGATATCGGTCTCCGGGAAATACTTCTCGCGGATCTCCTTTAACACAACGCCCGAAGCATAGGCCTCCGCGCATCCGCGCTTGCCGCAGCCGCAGAGCGCGTCCCCGTGCCAGAAAGGCACATGGCCGATCTCCTCGCCGATCCCGTTCTTGCCCAGGACAAACTCACCGTTCACCATAATCGCCCCGCCGTAGCCGGTGCCGATATAGCCCGCGACGATCACGTCCGCGTCCTGCAGGCCCATCACCTCCCGGTCATACACCAGGATATAGTTCGTGTCCTTGCCGACCCAGACAGGAACCCCGAACGCCTCCGCGACCGGGTCCGCGATATTCGTGTGATCCAGCAGGACCTTTCCCTGCGGACTCTTGAGATTCGGTGAATAGAAGGCCGTCTTCTCATCCTTGTAGATCGCGGAAGGGATACCGAAAGCCATCGCCTCGGGCTTCTCCCCGCTCTCCTCAAAATACTCTCCGAGGAAATGAATCAGGTCTCCGACAAAATCCCCGTTTTCCTTCAGCACGCTGCTGGGCACCACCTTGTGGTGATGCATCCCGCCGGCCTCATCCACCATACCGATGCGAAGCCTGGTGCCTCCCAGATCGATTCCAAGCACTTTACTCATACTTACATCCTCCGTCTCATCCGCGGGCCAGGTGCTCCCTCGCGTAGATGCCCGCGCCGAACACGCCCTTCGAAGAGTCCTTCGGCGAGATGACGAATCTCATCCCGGCATCCACCGCGCCGTGGCCGGCCTGGTCCTTGATCGCCTCCAGCAGGTCCTCCATCGGGAAATCATTCATTTCCACCACGCCGCCGCCCAGCAGATAGACGTCCGGCGAGAGAATCGTTCCGAGAATCGACATCGGCAGCGCGCAGTCACGCACAAACTGCTTCAGGATCGGATCGTCCCGGTGCTTCGTGAACATATCACCGATCTCCGTATCCGGGAAATACTCCTCCCGCAGATCCTGCAGCGCGATGCCCGACGCGTACGCCTCCAGGCACCCCTTCTTGCCGCAGCGGCAGAGCTTCCCGTCCGGGTGCAGCGTGAAATGCCCGAAATCCATCGCCAGGCCGCCCTTGCCGAAGAGGATCTTGCCGTCGATCATCACGCCCCCGCCGTAGCAGGTGCCGATGTAACCCGCGGCGATGATCTTCTCATTCTGCAGGCCCAGCCGCTCCCGGTCCGCGTACAGCAGGCAGTACGTGTCGCGCACGATCCAGACCGGCACGCCGAACGCCTCCGCGATCGGATCCGCCAGGTTCGTCTTATCCAGAAGCATTTTCCCCGAAGGATCCTTCAGGTTCGGTGCCTGGAACACGGTCTTCTCATCATCGCAGATCACGGCAGGAATACCGATGGCCATCGCCTCCGGCGCCTCCCCGCACTCCTCCACATATCCCTTCAGGAACCCGATCAGGTCACGGACCGCATCTCCGCCCTCCGTGATCGTCCTGCTCGGGACCACCTTGTGATACAGGACATTGCCCGACTCATCCACATAACCGACGCGGAGGTTCGTCCCTCCGATATCCATTCCTATCACTTTGCCCATCTTGCTCACTCCACTTTTTCAAACCAGCCGTGCTTCACGCAGGCATTCCAGATCCCGTCCTCAGTACTCGCATCCGTCACATAATCCGCGATCGCCTTCAGCTCATCGGTTCCGTTGCCCATCGCCACGCCATAGAAGCGCTCGTCAAACATCACCATGTCATTTGTGTCATCGCCGAAGACCACGACCTCATCCAGCGCCTTGTCATCGCCCGGCGCCACCAGCTCCATCATCCGCAGGATGCCGCCCTTCTTGTCATCCGGCTGGAACATCAGATACTCCTTCACGAAACGCAGCCGCCCCACCGTATCACGAAGCGTCAGCCGCTCCTCTTCCTCGATCGGGATCGACACATACATCTTGTAGATCTTATCGACATTCGCCGGGTCAAAATCCTCATCGATGATATACGTCGTCGGCTCCTGGCGGATGCCGACCTGGTCATAGAAGAGGAAGCTGTTGGCGTAGACCTTCTTCGAATCGTCCGCCGCCACCAGCACGCCGTAGCCAAGCTCCAGTGCCTGCCGGTAGATCGCCAGCGACTTCTCGTAATCGATCGGCCGGTTCTCTCTCATCTCACCGTCGATGTAGATGCCGTGCCCGCCATTGCAGACCATGTTGTCAAATCCGTTCTTTCTGGCAAATGGAATGCATTTGTAAGAGGCCCGGCCCGTCGCGATGGAGACAAAATGCCCCGCCTCCTTAAGCTTCCGCACCGCCTCGATGGCAGAAGG
>JAFPYK010000222.1 GCA_017412265.1 Lachnospiraceae bacterium | reverse complement strand
CTCCGAAGGAGAAGTTGCCCAGCATCTCAAAAAATGTGCCGTGGCGGGCCGTCTTGCCGATGTTCTCGATATCGCCGGTGCGGATGCACTTCTGGCAGGTGGTCACGCGGCGTCTCGGCGGGATCTCCTGGCCGGTAAAATACGGCTTTAACGGAGCCATGCCGGAATTAATCAGCAGCAGGCTGTTGTCATTATGAGGGATCAGAGAAAAACTGTTCATTCTCAGATGCCCTTTGCTCTCAAAGAACTCCAGAAACATCTTCCGGAGTTCATTCACACCATAAGCTTTCAAACTTTATTCCTCCCCTTTATTCGCCGCATTCTTGCGGTCCTTCTTCTCCCGCAGCTTCTTGCCCAGCAGTACGCCGCCGACGGCCAGCGCCGCGTAGATGAGAAATTGTCCCAGATAGGATAAAAAACCGGTGAGCAGACTCATATACGATCCTCCTGTATCTGTAGAATCCGCGGCCATCAGCCGCAGACAGAAAATCCTCAAAATAAGAATCAAGTACTGTCTTATGGGTGCATAGAACAGTACTTGATTCTTGTCCTGCGGTTCCTCTCTCAAATTATACCCAATCGGATTTCATTGTGCAAGTGCTTAATGTCGATCCGCGAGTTCCCTGGTGATGTCCTGCCAGGTCAGCCCCTGCTGTGCCATGAGCACCATCAGGTGGTAGAGGTAGTCCGCAATCTCATATTGCAGCTCCTGTTTGTCAGGATTCTTTGCGGCGATGATGATCTCCGCATTCTCTTCGCCGCATTTTTTCAGGATTTTGTCGATCCCTTTATCAAACAGATAATTGGTATAAGAGCCCTCCTTCGGGTGTGCCTTGCGGTCGGCGATGGTGTCATACACCTCCTGAAGCACCTCGAGATCCTGTCTGGTCTCGGAGACGGGAGGCATGACGTCGCGGAAGAAGCAGGAACGATGGCCGGTGTGGCAGGCGGCCCCCACCTGATCGACCTGTGCGAGCAGGGTGTCTGCATCGCAGTCATAGCGAAGGGCCTTCAGGTACTGGAAGTGGCCGGAGGTCTCTCCCTTGCGCCAGAGGCACTGACGGCTGCGGCTGTAGTAGGTCATCCGGCCGGAAGCGAGTGTCTGTTCAAACGCCACCTGGTTCATCCAGGCCATCATCAGGACCTCGCCGCCCGAGAAGTCCTGCACGATGCAGGGCACCAGGCCGCCCGCTCCTGCCTTGAGCTGATCAAAGCGAAGGCCGGTGACGAAGGCGTCCGTGCGGATTCCGGCGGAATGAAGGAATGCCCGGCTGTCCGCCCATTCTCCCGCAGGAACCAGAAGCGCGTCGTAATCTCCGGCACATTCTGCGGCAGATTCCGGCGATACTCCGTGCAGATACCGCGGCGCGCCGCTCTCCGGGAGACCCGCGCAGGGCCCGTCAAGTAGAAGGCCGTGCCCGCCCAGACGCTCCAGACGTTCTCTCACCGCAGCATTACCAGGCGCATCCGACGGCAGGCAGAGGAAGATCTTCTCTGCGCCGAACCGGCCGGCAGCCTCGGTGAGCACCTCCTCCGGGACCGAAGATGCGTCCTCGATGAAAACCATGGAAGCACCGGTATAGAAGGCCTTCTTGATATCCTCGAAGCGCTTTGCGCCGACCGCAGTGCCCGCGGGGATGTGCAGCTGCGAGAAGACGCGCCGCAGAACCGCGAGGCTCCTCTCCTGCGCCTCCGGGGAAGACCGGTCGGCGCCTATGACAATCTCGTATGCACCCCTCGCCTCACAGGCGAGAGCCTCCCGGAGCAGCTCCTCCTCGCTGTACCCGGCGGCACACAGAACCGGGATCACCCGGAGTTGATTCATTGCCATCCGTTGCTCCTTTCTCTACAGGGAGCCCTTGGTAGAGAGCACGCCCTGCACCCGCGGATCGATGGTGACGGCTGCGTCCAGAGCCTTCGCGAAGGCCTTGAACATCGCCTCGATGATGTGGTGGTCGTTGCTGCCACGCTTGCAGACGAAATGCAGATTCATCCCGGCCGCGTAAGAGACCGAGTAGAAGAATTCATTGACCAGCTGGGTGTCAAATGTTCCGACCGCCGGGGATAAGAAGGAGGCGTCGCTGACATAGTAAGGACGCCCGGAGAGATCCACGGCGCAGCTGACCAGGGCTTCGTCCATGGGAAGGAGGAAGAAGCCGTAGCGGCGGATGCCCGCCTTGTCGCCGAGAGCCTCCTTGATCGCGGTCCCCAGGACGATCCCGCAGTCCTCGACGGTGTGATGTCCGTCCACCTCCAGGTCTCCGTCACAGGTGAGCTTCAGGTCGAAGAAGCCGTGCTTTGCAAATGCACGGAGCATATGGTCGAAGAAACCGATGCCGGTTGAGATCTCGCCCTGTCCGGCCCCGTCAAGGTTCAGTTCGGCTTGAATGCGTGTCTCTGCGGTATTTCTGCTGATTTCAGAGATGCGATTCATGATAGTCTCCTTTCTGCTCAGTCCTGCTCCTCCCGGTCCGGGAAACGGACCCGGATGGAGTTGGCGTGCGCGTCGAGATGCTCGGCCTGCGCGAAGCGGATGATGTCCTGAGAAGCCGCCCGGAGGGCTTCCTCAGAATAGTAAATGATGCTGGATTTTTTGATGAAATCGTCCACGCCCAGAGGCGAGAAAAACTTCGCGGTCTGGTTGGTGGGAAGCACGTGGTTCGGTCCCGCGTAATAGTCGCCCAGCGGCTCTGATGAGTACGGGCCCAGGAAGATCGCGCCGGCATTGCGGATCTTGGTCATGACTTCAAACGGATTGGCCGTGAGGATCTCCATGTGCTCGGAGGCGATGTCATTGGCCACCTCGATGGCCTCCGCCAGGTCCTTTGTCACCAGAAGATAGCCGTAACGGTTTAACGAGTCTTCGATGATCTCTCTTCTCGGGAGCTCCTTTGCCATCTGCCATGCCCGCTCTCCCACCTTCTTCGCGAGCTCAAGGCTCGGAGTGACCAGGATCGCGGAGGCCAGCTTGTCATGCTCTGCCTGAGAGAGAAGGTCCGCCGCCACATAGTCCACGTCCGCGGTATCATCGGCCAGGACCAGGACCTCAGAAGGCCCGGCGACCGAGTCGATGCTCACATAGCCGTAGACTGCCTTCTTCGCGAGCGCGACGTAGATGTTGCCGGGACCGACGATCTTGTCGACCTTAGGGACGGACT
>JAFPYK010000024.1 GCA_017412265.1 Lachnospiraceae bacterium | reverse complement strand
CCCATGTCGGCCTTCAGGCGAGGCTGATGTCCCAGGCGCTCCGCAAGCTGACCGCGGTGATCAGCAAGTCCAACTGCACGGTGGTCTTTATCAACCAGCTGCGTGAGAAGGTCGGCGTTATGTTCGGGAATCCGGAGACGACTACCGGCGGCCGCGCACTCAAGTTCTATTCCTCGGTGAGGCTTGACGTCAGGCGCATCGAGTCCATCAAGCAGAGCGGCGAGGTTATCGGCAACCGCACTCGTGTCCGCGTGGTCAAGAACAAGATCGCGCCGCCGTTTAAGGAGGCGGAATTCGACATCATGTTCGGCAAGGGCATTTCCTTTACCGGTGACGTGCTTGATCTCGCCGTGAAGGTAGGCATTGTCGAGAAGAGCGGGGCCTGGTTCAACTACGGCGGGTCCAAGATCGGCCAGGGCCGTGAGAATGCGAAGACCTATCTCGAGGAACACCCTGAAGTACTCGCGGAGATCGATGCCAGGGTGAGAGCGCATTACGGGATCGGCTCTGATGCGGAGGAAGGTGCCGCCCAGGCTGGTTCCGGGGAAGAAGAGTAATGGTTGTACTGAGCATTGAAGAAGCAGGACGCGGCCGTTTTCGCTGCAGAGCGGAAGACGGCCGCGTCTTCATACTTACCGGCAGAGAGCTCGCACATACCGGTGCGGTCGTCCGGGAGGGAAGCGCCTCCCTGGAGGAGAGCGCGTTCGGGGAGCTCATGGATTACCTTTACCGCAAGGCACTCGGACGATGCGGGAATCTGCTTGCGGGCATGGATTATCCGAAGCGGAAGCTTGAGGAGAAGCTGGAGCGGGACGGATATCCTGCCGACATCCGGGAGCGCGTGATAAGGGAACTTGCCGGAGCCCGTTATCTCGATGATTCGAGGTATGCGGCAAATTACGTCGCCTCGGGACTGTCCTCAAAGAGTCTCTCCCGGATACGCATGGAGCTTCAGGAGAAGGGCATAGACAGGGACATGATCGACGAGGCAGCTGCCCTGGCGGCAAAGGATACGGATATCCCGGGTATGGAGCGCACTCAGATAAGGGCATATCTCGCGAAGAAGCACTATGACCCGGAGAACAGCAGCTTTGAGGAGAGGCAGAAGCTTATGGCTGCTCTCTACAGGAGAGGGTATTCCGCCGGACTGATCAGGACAGAGCTCGGGAGTCCCGACGACGGCATATAATTTGTTACAGAATTATTACAAATATTTCACATGTATTAAAACCAGTACATTGAATATCTCCTGCGTTTGCTATAATTATCCTGTCTGTCCGGGAGGATAAGGCGGCAGGTTCTGCCGGCACCGCGGACAGCGCAACGAAGCAGTCCGGCAGCAGCGACATTTATCGGAGGAGCCCTATGACAGCCGACGCAAGCAGGAGACCGTTCGAGTATATGATGTGGATAAGAACCGCGCTCATGGCAGTGATCATGACTGCGGCCATGTCAGCAGTTCTTCTGCTGCTTCCCGTCGCGGGCATGAGAGTCCGGGCAGCAGGGAT
>JAFPYK010000221.1 GCA_017412265.1 Lachnospiraceae bacterium | reverse complement strand
GGCATCGGAATTAAGGATCTGGTCTACGACGATGCTTCCGCGGAGGCCTGCATCGAGCGCTTCAAGGCAGAGAAGGTCGACGCGGTCTTCATCATCAACTGCAACTTCGGCAATGAAGCAGCCGCGGCCGACATCGCGAAGGCCATGGGCCTGCCGGTGCTGATCTGGGCTCCTCTGGACGATGAATATTATGAGAACGGCATGCGCCCGACCGACTCGCAGTGCGGTCTCTTCGCAGTGTCCCGCCAGATGTTAAGGCTTCACGTGCCCTTCTCTCATCTGCCCTGCTGCGAGGTGGAGAGCGACGAGTTCAAGGAGGGCTTCGAGAGCTTTATCCGCGTCGCCTGCATGGTGAAGAACTTCAAGGGCCTGCGCATCGGCCAGATCGGCCTCCGTCCCGGCCCGTTCTTCTCGGTCATCTGGAACGAGGGCGAGCTGCTGGAGAAGTTCGGCGTGAAGATCATCCCGATCAACTTCACCGTGATGGAGAAGCGGATGAAGGCGGTTCTCGAGGAGAATCCGCCGGAGGTCCAGGAGATCGAGGATCACATCCGCCGCAGCTATCAGCTCGATGAGATCAGCGCGAAGCATGTCCACGGGATGGCCGCTTATGTCGTGACCATCAAGCGCCTGTTCGAGGAGTTCCGCCTCGACGCGATCTCCGCAGAGTGCTGGTCGGCCGTGCCGAACATGTTCGACGGCCTGCGGCCCTGCGTGCCTTACGCGATCTTATATGACATGGGCTATCTGGTCTCCTGCGAGAGTGATATGAACGCGGTTCTGACGACCGTTCTTCTGGAGTGCGCGACGCTCGGCGAGGGCAAGCCGCTCTTCGGCGAGTTCACCGTGCGTCATCCGCAGAACCGCAACGTCGAGCTTCTGTGGCACTGCGGACCGTTCCCGATCTCTCAGAAGACGCCGAGCGGCGTCGGCAGCACGGCGAAGATTATCGACCAGAAGTCCTGGTTCCGGGCCGTGGACGGCGAGTACACCGTGGCGCGCATGGATCAGGAGAGCGGCGATTACATGATCCTTCCGCTGATCTGCCGCTCCACCGAAGGACCGCAGACACAGGGCAACTACTTCTGGGCGGAGTTCGAGGACCTGCAGAAGGTCGAAGACCGGCTGCTTGACGGCCCGTACATCCACCACTTCGTGGAGATGCGCGGCGATTACCGCAAGGAGATCCGGGAATTCTGCAAATTCATCCCGAACCTGAAGCTGGATACAAGCATCTGAGATTTGCGCATATAAGATCATCCGACGACAAGGGCCATGGTTCCGCCCGGGAACCATGGCCCTGTTACTGTTCATCTCTTCGCCGCAGAATCATCTCTCCTCAAATGCCTGGCCGATGTCATGGCGGAAGTATTTGTTCTCGAATCCGACCCACTCCACGGCCTCGTAGGCGTTTCTCTTCGCCTCGTGCAGGTCCCCGCCGAGCGCGGTCACACCGAGCACACGGCCGCCGTTGGTCACGATGCCCTTCTCCGTCGCCTTCGTGCCGGCGTGGAAGCAATAGTACCCGTCACGGCCTTCGAAACGCTCCAGGCCTTCGATCACGAAGCCGCGCTCGTAATGCTCCGGATATCCGTCGGAGGCCAGCACCACGCAGACCGCCGCGTTGTCCGCGAAACGAAGCTCGACCTGGTCGAGCGTCCCATCCACGCATGCCTCGAAGACCTCCAGCAGGTCATTTTCCATGCGGGGCAGCACCACCTGCGTCTCCGGGTCGCCGAAGCGCGCATTGTACTCCAGCACCTTCGGTCCCTTCTCGGTGAGCATCAGGCCGAAGAAGAGCACGCCGGTAAACGGCCGTCCCTCCGCCGCCATCGCGGCAAGCGTCGGCCGGAAGATCGTCTCCATACACTCCTCTTCGATCTCCTTCGTGAAGAACGGACTCGGCGAAAACGTGCCCATGCCTCCGGTATTGAGCCCCCGGTCACCGTCCTTGGCGCGCTTGTGATCCTGAGCGCTCGTCATGATGCGGATCGTCCTGCCGTCACAGAAGGAAAGCACCGACACCTCGCGGCCGGTCATGAACTCCTCGATGACGATCGTATCGCCCGCGGAGCCGAACTGCTTCTGCACCATCAGCGTATCCACGCCGGCCATGGCCTCTTCCTTCGTCTGGCAGATCAGGACGCCCTTGCCGAGCGCCAGCCCGTCCGCCTTCAGCACGATCGGATACTCGCTCGTCTCCAGATAGGCTCTCGCTTCCTCCGGGCTGTGGACCACCTCATAGGCCGCCGTCGGAATCCCGTACTTCTTCATCAATTCCTTGGAAAATGCCTTCGATCCCTCGATGATCGCCGCGTTCGCCCGCGGTCCGAAGACCCGCAGCCCGCGCGCCTCAAACACGTCCACGACGCCGCCCACCAGCGGATCATCCATACCGATCACCGTCAGGCCGATGCCCTCCTTTTCGGCATAATCGGCCAGCTTCTCGAATTCCATCGCCCCGATCGGCACGCACTCCGCGATCTGCGAGATGCCTCCGTTCCCCGGCGCGCAGTAAACCTTCTCCACCTTCGGGCTCTGGAGCAGCTTCCAGACAATCGCATGCTCTCTTCCGCCGGAACCAACGACTAAGACCTTCATTTCTTATCCTTTCTGCGTACCACGGATCCGACCACTTCGATCCGGTCATTTGCAATATCATCCAGCGCCTGCGGCAGCAGGATCCACTCGGCTTCCTCCATCACGCGCCTCTGCAGCGTCTCGGGCGTGTCATCATCCCGCACGCAGACCGCCTTCTGGGCGATGATCGGCCCGTGATCGGCCAGCGCGTCCACAAAATGCACGGTCGCCCCGGTCACCTTGACGCCCCTCGCGAGCACCGCCTCGTGCACCTTCAGCCCGTAATAGCCCATCCCGCAGAAGGAGGGAATCAGGGCCGGATGGATGTTCACGATCCGGTTCGGGTAGGCCGCCACGAGGTTCTCCGGCACGATCACCAGATAGCCCGCAAGCACCACGAGGTCGATCGCTCTCTCCCGCAGGGCCGCGACCATGGCCGCGCCGAATGCCTCCTTGTCCGGGTAATCCTTCGGGGAGATGCACAGGCCCTCCACGCCGACCGCCTCCGCACGCGTGAGCGCGTAAGCATCCTTCTTGTTGCTGATCACCACGGCGATCTGCACGTTCGTCACCGTCCCGTCCGCGACCCGGTCCAGGATGGCCTGCAAGTTCGTGCCTCCGCCGGAGACCAGTACCGCTGCTCTCAGCATAAGACGACTCCTTTTTCCTCCGGATTCGCGGACGCGGTGACCTCACCGATCACGTACGCCTGCTCCCCGGCTTCCTGCGCTGCGGCCAGGACACTCTTCACATCCGCCTCGCGCACCGCGAGCACCATGCAGATGCCCATGTTAAATGTGTTATACATCATCTGCTCCGCGATCTCGCCGGTCCTCTGGATCAGCGGGAAGATCGGAAGCATCGGATAGCTGTCCTTGCGAATCTTCGCGGTCACGCCGTCCGGGAGCATCCGCGGCACGTTCTCATAGAAGCCGCCTCCCGTGATGTGGCTGCAGCCCTTCACACGCACGCCCGCCTCGCGGATCGCCCGAAGCGCCTTCACATAGATCTTGGTCGGGCGCAGAAGCGCGTCTCCGAGCTCCTCTCCGAGTTCCTCGTAGAAGGTCTCCAGATTCTCTGCCGCCTCCGGGCCGTTCAGCGCAAATACCTTCCGCACCAGCGAGAAGCCGTTCGAATGCACGCCCGAGGAAGCCAAGCCGACGAGCACATCACCCGGGCAGATGTCCGCTCCGGTGATCATCTCCTTCCGGTCCGCCGCTCCCACGGCAAATCCCGCGAGGTCATACTCATCCTCCGGATAGAAGCCGGGCATCTCCGCGGTCTCGCCGCCGATCAGCGCCGCGCCCGCCTGCACGCAGCCCTCCGCCACACCGCGCACGATCTGCGCGATCTTCTCCGGCTCGTTCTTGCCGCAGGCGATATAATCCAGGAAGAAGAGCGGTTCCCCGCCCGCGCAGGCCACGTCGTTCACGCACATCGCCACGCAGTCGATGCCCACCGTGTGATGCCGGTCCATCAGGAAGGCCAGCTTCAGCTTCGTCCCGACGCCGTCCGTGCCGGATAAAAGCACCGGCTCCTCCATCTGCTTCAGCGCGCTCATGTCAAATGCGCCGGAGAAACCGCCGAGTCCTCCCAGCACCTCGCGGCGCATGGTCTTCGCGACATGCTCCTTCATCAGCCTGACAGACTCATAACCGGCTTCAATATCTACTCCTGCACTCTTATAATCCATAATTCTTCCCTTTCTACTGATGTAGTCCAGATCACAGCGAGTCTGCTCCCCGGACGCCTCACATTTCCTTCAGATACTGCTCGTAGCCGACGCGCTCCAGCTTCTCCGCTTTCTTCTGCACGCCCTCCTTCATCGAAGCCGTGTACTCCTTCAGCTTCGCGAGCAGCTCCGGATCCGAGATCGCCAGCATCTTCGCCGCGAGGATCGCCGCGTTGGCCGCCCCGTCGATCGCCACGGTCGCCACCGGAATTCCCGAAGGCATCTGCACGATCGAGTACAGCGAGTCCACGCCGCCCACCGACTTCGTATAGATCGGCACACCGATCACCGGCAGCGGGAAAAGAGCCGCGCACATGCCCGGCAGATGCGCCGCGCCGCCGGCTCCGGCGATGATCACCTTCAGCCCGCGCTCCTCGGCCGTCTGCGCATACTGATAGAACACATCGGGCATCCGGTGCGCCGAGATCACCGTCATCTCATATTCAATCCCAAACTGCTCCAGCAGCCGGGCAGCCTTGCTCATCGTGGCAAGATCCGAATCACTTCCCATCAAGATTCCGACCTGAGGCATAAATGGCTCCTTTCTCTTATAAGAAGAAATAATATATTAATTTTGCAAAATAAGTATCACTTATCGCTTATACTGTATCTGTTTTACCATCGTTCGTCAAGGGAGGAGATTCCCCTTTTCCCGGTTTTTTCTCAGCAGCTCCTCCTCGTAAGTCCAGAGCTCCTCCGAGCCCTCATGCGTGCGCGCATTGCGCCCCATCACCTGCGCGATGTGCACCCCGTGCTCCTTCCAGGACTTCCCATCCGCGGCGTCCGTCAGGATCACCGGCTGCATCTTATCCATCGCGTTCGCGAACTTCGCCTCCGGCGTCTCCATCGCCTCGAACTCATCCCACAGCGCGCGGTAATAAGCTCCCTGGTCCTCCGGCAGCAGCCCGTAGAGATGCTCCGCCGCCCGGACCTCCCTCTCGCGCTTCGTCGCATTCCCGGCCGCGTCATAGGCATACGTGTCTCCGGCCTCCACCTCGATGATGTCGTGCACCAGCGTCAGAAGAATCGTGTGTCCCACGTCGATCGGCTCATTGGCATACTCCGCGAGCACCGCCGTCATCACAGCCATATGCCACGAATGCTCCGCGTCATTTTCCTTGCGCGACCCGTCCGCCAGGTACGTCTGGCGCACCACCTGCTTCATCCTGTCCAGCCGGAGCAGGAAATCCATCTGCTTCTCCAGTCTCTCCATACGTTCTCTCCTCTGCGTCTTTTCTTTCATCGTATCACATGAGCCCCCTCCCGCGCTATACAAATGCATCCCCCGCCGCACATTTTCCACCCTTGAAGCGCAGGCAAAACTGTGATACAATAAGGCCCGCTGTGACCGATACAGATGATCGCGCCTGCATAGACGAAAGGCTGCAGGTGAGGAAAGTCCGGGCTTCGCAGGGCAGGATGCCGGATAACGTCCGGTGGGGGCGACCCTAAGGAAAGTGCAACAGAAAACAACCGCCGGCCCCGGCCGGTAAGGGTGAAAAGGCGAGGTAAGAGCTCACCGCGGGCCTGGCAACAGGAACGGCTGTGTAAACCCCATCCGAAGCAAGACCGCACAGGAACCATGAGGCGGCCCGTCTCGTTCCGGGTAGGTCGCTAGAGCCTGGTGGCGACATCAGGACCAGATAGATGATCATCCAATGACAGAACCCGGCTTATCGTTTCGGTCACAGCACTCTTTTTTTCTGCGCCGAGATATGTTACACTAGATTCAGATGTATCCGGATCGTAATCCAATAACTACAATCATACAGAGGAGAAGACACATGAAGAGAAGTACCATCATCATTCTTGCCCTTGTCAGTCTGCTTCTGATCGGCGTTCTGGCCGGCTGCTCCAAGAAGGAAGAGGCTCCGGCGAACACGACCACGACGACCAAGGCACCCGAGACCACGACCAAGGCACCCGAGACCACAACGGCGGCTCCCGAGACAACCACTGCTGCTCCCGAGACGACCACCGCGGCTCCTGAGACCACGACGGCGGCTCCCGAAACAACCACTGCTGCTCCCGAGACGACCACTGCGGCCGGAACCGACATCGACACCAAGAAGTACATGCTCTACGACACCGAAGTCGGTCTGCGCCTCTACATGGACCGCCTGATGTTCAAGCAGGACGCCGAGTCCAATGGGCTGACCACCTTCTATGCCAACGAGAAGTACATGGTCGCCGCTCTTCGCGAGGGATTCGAGATCTTCGACGGACACGGCCTCGACACCAAGAACATGACCCTGGAAGATTATGCCGATCTCGTCAAGCGTGCCAATGAGTACGAGAATGATTTCACTCCCGACAGCTACGGCAACCTCCGCATCACCTACACCAGCGATGTAGGCGGAACGGACTACTTCTATTACTCCACCGTCCGCAAGGGGAGCGATGCCTTCTGGCTTATCCATTTCGCGTGCCTCGATTCGGACCGCGCGACCTTTGAGCCGATCTTTGAGATGCTCGGCAACACCGCGGAGGTCGACTGATCTCCTTAGAGGGATCTGGACCGTCGCCTGAGAGAAACATGAATAAACCGGCCTGTTGTGATCTGCAACAGGCCGGTTTTTTCTGTCTTATGATGTTCTGCAGATGAGGCGCATCCGCAGGTTTATCTGCTCTCCGGCAGCCAGTACTGAATCCCCCAGTGCTCGAAGTCCCACTGCTCGCTGTACTCATTGCATTCGTAATCCACGTACCACAGCAGCCCGTCCCTCACAACGAAGTTGGTTGGATAATAGTCGATGTTCCACCCGGCCGCCCTTGCTCTCGCAGCCATCTCCCTCACCTGAGACAGATACGTCTCGACGGACTCCCCCGCCTGCACGAGTTCCATCACGGTCGGCCCCTCGATATAGTCCTTGACGATTCGCTCGGCGTCCGTGTCCGCGGCAAGCATCCGGGGCATTCGGATTCCCGCGCTCATCAGCCGCTCATAGTCCCGAAGTTCTGCCTCGATCTTATTCCCGAAGGCATAATAGTCGCAGGGCTCGTGGTGAATCTGCTTGACAACCGCCGGCTGCCCGCCGCATTCCGCAAGGTAAGAATACCCGCCCTTGCCTCTGCCCAACAGGCGGATCAGCCGGTAAGACACCTGATTAACCGTAAGTTCCTGATCCATTTATCTCTCCTGTTCAGAAGATCTGCCCCGGCAGTCTCAGCTTCTCCTTCGGGGGAAATGCCTTGTCGAATTCCTCCACATCCGCATCGTCCACATAATAGCCTTGCGGGGTCTGGTACACACCGGTCACATCCTTCAGATATCCCGGGATGAGCTCCCTGCAGAGGAAGAAGGAATCATCCTCGCCCTCCGGCAGGTCGTGATAGCGGATGCCGAACTTGCGCGCGTAGTCAAAGCCGCAGTGCCCGTAGAAGCCGATATTTCCCTCGAAGAGCACCGCTCCGAACCCCAGCGCCGCTGCCTTCTCCAGCGAGTAATCCAGAAGCTTCTTCCCATAACCCTTGCGCTTCAACTCCGGTGTGATGCAGATCGGTCCCATCGTCAGGACAGGGATCTCGCGCCCGTCGTCGGCCTCGATGACCGTACGCATGAACATGTTCTGTCCGATCAGCCTCCCCTCCTGCTCCATCACGAAATCCAGCTCCTTCACAAAGGCCGGATCCTCCCGAAGCACATGAATCACATAATGCTCGCTGCACCCCGGGCGATACACGTTCCAGAATGCCTCCCGGATGAGGTTCTCGACGTCTCTGTGTTCTTCTTTCCTCTCAAAACGAATGTGACAGTCATTTGTATTCATTGTTATTCCTCAATTTCATCATTCCGAATGTCTTCATTACCAGCAGCGCGAAACAGAGAATCCCGGCATAGGGCTGCCGAGCCGCGATAAATGCGGCGACCGCCAGAACGGACAGCACCATTCCCGTAACCAGCCGGTGTCTGTTCCAGGTCGGCCGGTCAAAACGAATCAGCGCCATGCCGCAGAGGCCGTTCAGGACCACAAGCCCGATCATGACCAGGAACACGATCTTCACCCAGGATTGGACGCCGGTCAGCCCGAACAGCGTCACCGCCGTCGGGGAGTCTCCTCCGTTGCCGAACACAGGCAGAAACAGCAGAACCGCTGTCAGAAGATCCAGCGAATGACTGATGTACGCGATCGTCCTCCCGGTAAACGCCTGCTTTTCCTCCGCCGCGGCAGAGATGATCTCCTCCGGACAGATCAGTTCGTCGATCGAGACGGAGAAATACCGCGAGATCATCTTCAAAGAGTCGATGCTCGGATATCCTCTGCCGGACTCCCATTTGGAGATCGCTGTCCTGGAAACGAACAGCGCCTCAGCAAGCTCCTCCTGCGTGAGACCCCTGCTCTTTCGCAATTCCTGCAGCTTTTCATTGAATTCCATAGCTATTCTCCTTGCGGCGGTCTGTCCGGTCAACGCAATATCGATACAGCAGGAACAGTCCCGTGCTCAGGAAAACCGCGCCGATAATGTCTGTTGCCCAATGAACGCCCGAAATCAGTCTTCCGATTACCATCCATGCCGAAAATGCAATGACAAATATGCGGATGATAATCTGTACGGACAGGGACTTGATTCTCCGGTGAATCTGAAGCTTCAGCGTCGGCATCACGCTCAGGACCAGAAGTGTCGTGGATGATGGATAAGACGCCTCCAACGCGCCGCCTGTCAGGATCGGCCGGTAATTCACCGGAACCATCTCAAAGAACAGGTAGGCGAGAATCACCAGGATGTAATACAGCCCCAGAAGAAGGATGTCCGGGTCAACCCGCAGAAGGCTCCGCCTCTTGATGAGCTGAACCAGGCCCAGACAGCCGAAGCACAGGCAGATGAACACCGGCACAAGCCCCAGCCAGTCCGTGACCATATATAGAGCCATGTGCACCCCGGTCATCTGATGAAACCATACGTTGAACGCCGCGAATCCGACCTTTGTCCCTTCGGGGCCCACCGCCTGTACGTCAACAGACCGGATCAGCAGGGTCCACACAACAAATGCAGCCAAAAATCCGCTTCCTGCCCACAGGTGCGTCTTATCCTTTCGATTCATGATCATTCCGTCCTTTCCGTTTGGCATCTGACGAAATGAATGGTACGAAAGTCCCGTCGGTTTCACAAGTAACGCACGCTCACATCCGTGATACAGATCGTGTCATGCCGGATGATGCTGCAGATCAGCAGCCTGCCCTCATATGGTGTACATCCTTGACATCTCCGGCTCCCCGTCCCCCTGCACCATGCAGAGGAACTTCCAGCCGTAACGCTCATAGAAGCCGGTGTGATCGGTGAGCAGATACAGAGGCGAGATGCCTTTCGCCCTCATATCCTCCACCACAAGGTTCAGCAGCCGCCCGGCGATTCCTCGCCCGCGCCAGGCCTCCTCCGTATACACCGCGCAGACATTCGGCGTCAGGTCCTTGCGGTCATGAAAATCATTCTCGATGACCCCCATCCCGCCGACGATCTGCCCGCCGTCCAGGCACAGGTACCAGCCGTACTCCGTTTCGTGCTTCAGATAAGCCCTCATACACTCCAGATAGGCCTCCTCCGGCACGCCCCATTTGCTGTGAAACCACCGGGCCGCCGTCTCCATAAGCTCCGGGCGCTCCCGCAGCGTGATGTAGCGCAGGCCCTCGTCCTTCGTGATCTTGTAATACGTCAGGTCCCGCGGGATATCCAGATAAGTCAGCTCATGCTCCACGAAATGGCTGTAGCTCATGCCGCATTTCTCCATGACGCGGCGGGACGCCTCGTTGCCGGTAAAAAAGGATGCGTATACCGTCTGCATTCCCTTCTCCCGGAACAGGTATTCCAGAAACCGCGCGACCGCCTCCGTCGCGTATCCCCGGTTCCAGTATCCGGATCCGATCCCGTAGCCGATCTCG
>JAFPYK010000220.1 GCA_017412265.1 Lachnospiraceae bacterium | reverse complement strand
AGCCGAGGACCAGATTGACGATCAGATGACGTTGAAAGAATATATAGACCCGTTTACGGGTGAGCCAGTAATCAAAGGCAGTAACAAGAGATAAGGAACCCCGGCAGGGGTGAGCCAGAGGATGCGGTGCGGGAGAGACCCGTATTCAGAGGGCCTTTGAGGCCCAAGCCGGGATGAGCGCCTTATAGGCGCAGAGCAAACCACCCGTTCACACGGGTGGTTATGATTATGAATCCAATGTAAATTCCTTCAGATCATCGAGCCTCAGCAGAACCGGCTCCTCTCCCCAGCCGACACCGACGTCGATGTCGATCCAGGTGTCCGTATAGAGAATCCTGCCGCGGTACTCCTCTCCGTACTTCGCGGTCGGCGTATGCCCGAAGACCGTCACGGTCTGATCAAAAAACCGTTCGTCGATCGCGGGCCTGGCCCACAGAAGCTCCTCTGCGGCATAAGATGATAACGGCCGGTCCTTCCGGAAATTCGCGAAGCCGGAATGAACCAGAAGGTAATTGCGGGATCCGGCCCGCACGGTCAGATACAGCGGTGCCTCTCTCAGATAATCGAAGATCTCCTCACGGTCCTCCTTCGGAAGAAGCTTCAGGTGATCGAGCGTCACACCTCCCCCGTTCGAATAATACAGAAGCAGATGCTCTAGCTTCTCTTCGGTAAAGACACCGAGGCTCTCGTCCGTGATCTCATCAAAGGCAAATTCACATGCGAGAAGCATCGCCTCGTGATTGCCAAGCAGGAGCCACACATTCGGCTGCACCAGCAGCCAGGAGAGCATCGCCGCACCTCCGTCGCCGTTGCGGTCCACCACATCTCCGAGAATATACAGCTCATCATTCAGGCCGAACCCTGCCCTGTCGAGAAGCCTCTCAAGCTTCTCCGGCGCCGTGCCGTGCAGATCGGATATGACATAAATCATAGACTGCCTTCTCCTCTACCTGTCGTTTCGAAAATCATCTGCGGATAATGTTCCCGCCGGTATCAAAGCTTAAGAAAACATCTCCTGCATAGGTCAGGGATCCGTTCTCCCCTTCCGGAAGCTCGCGAAAGACCCTCGGCCGCACCGAGAGACGGAGAATCTCCTTCTCCGGATAGGTCTCAAATACCGCCCAGAGAAGATCCTGCCCGGAAGGGTCCTTCCCGGGACCGCGCTCCTTGCGCAGCATCTTCGCGCTCAGCGTCTTTGTCTTGCCCTTCGGGGCCGCAACCCAGCGGGTAATCAGCTTGGCGATCAGCAGGAAAGCCACCAGGATTCCCGCATAGATCAGCATGGTTTTATAATCCATAATCCGTCCTCTCTTATTCTGCAGCCTTCTGGTAAGGAATATCCAGAAGGTTTGATTTCATTTCCACGATAAATACCACAATCACCTCTACGAGCACAACCACATAGATGTAGCGGCTGCCCCAGGCCTCGTAGATCTGCCCACCCAGGAAGCCGTAGAACGCTCTCGCAAACGTGTTGGCAGAATACAGAAGCGTTGCCGCGGTTCCGAAGCTCTCCGGAGGCACGATCTGGCGGACAAAGGACATATTGCCGGCCGTCGTGCAGGTGATCGTGAAGAAATGCAGCAGCGTTCCGGCCATGAAGACCACAGGCGTGGGAGCCAGCGAATAGATCGCAAATCTTATAATCAGAGCGCCCACCGACATCAGATAAGCCTTCTTATATCCGAACTTCGGCAGGATAACACTCGTGAAGATCATCATATAGAGGAATTCCGGCAGCGTCTGGCAGAGGCTGTTGATACTGACCATCAGTTCATTGCCGCCGAGGGTAAAGATCAGGTGGTTGCCGTTATAGGCTCCGATCCCGTCCGCTACGATTCCGGTTGTCAGGGTGATAAAGAGCAGGAACAGATACCGCTTATTCTTGAGGAGGCTTATGATATCGCCCTTCTTCTCATCTCCCGCACCAGCCTTGGGAGCCGAAAGCCTCGGAAGCAGGAACACCAGAAACAGCGCAATGGTCAGCAGAAGCATATAGCCCTTGAAGATCACATGATCCAGCCCGAATCTCGTGGCCAGAAGCCCGACCACCAGGGCCGAGATCATCCAGCCGATGGATCCGCCGGAGCGGTACAGGCCGAAATTGCCGTTGTGATGCGCGGAATAGTCCATCGCGAGCGTGTCCTCGAACGGGTTGCAGGCACACCGGGAGACCTCAATGAGGATGCCGAAGACCAGCGCGCCGAGAAACGCGGTCTGAATCGAGAGCATATAGGTGAAGGAGATCACCGCGATCAGAAAACCGATCAGCAAGGCCTTATACTTCCTCGTACGGTCACCGATCATACCCCAGATCGGGATCAGGATGACACTGCAGAAGATGGAAATACCGGAAAAAAGTCCGAGCTGCGAACCTGTGAAATGAAGATATTTCTCCAGATAGACATTCAGATACGTGAGCGGAATCGAATGCCCTGCGAAATAGAAGAAATATAAGCAGAAATACAAGTAACCCTTATTCTTTTTCATATACCCATCCCCCTGAACAGCCCGGATACAAAGACAGACCCGGTAGAACCGAGTCTGCATGTATCGAAGCGCGAGACGGGATTCGAACCCGCGACCCTCGCCTTGGCAAGGCGATACTCCACCACTGAGCCACTCGCGCATAGCACTGTTATCACAGCGCTTAATTATCATAATGCAACCGCCTGCGTTTGTCAAGCAAGGATTTCTCAAATCCCTTCTTCTGCAGGAACGGTATCTGTGTCCTCTTCCGGAAGATCATCTTCCGCTTCTGTAACGTCAGCTTCCGGAGTATCCTCCGGGAAGGAGGCCTCCTCTTCTGCTTCATCTACCGCCTGCCTCTCAGCTTCCCTGGCAGCTTCCCTCGCCGCGCGCTTCTCCGTAGCGACGTCACGCCAATTACGGTCCGCAGGATGAAGCTTCTCGTCGATGAACAGGCAGATCACAAGCAGCAGGCTTAAGAAACTGATCACTAGGCCTTCCTTCAGGCCGGGCGCTTCGAAACGGAACACGATCTGATGCGATCCGGCAGCCACCCGGATACCGAGGAAACCGTTGCCGATGGGAATGATCTCGGCCGCTTCTCCGTCCACGCTTGCAGACCAGCCCTGGCAGTAAGGGATGGAGGTCATCAGGATACCGTCTTCCTCGGCATTCACTTCGCCCTCGATCCTCGTGTCCTCGAAGGACGTGATCAACAGCGGAGATTCCATCAGCTTCTCGTAACAGGCCGTGAAATTCTCGTCGCGGTAGCCGGCCGCATACACGGTAACGGAACCGGTCGCGCGGTACTGCAGCTCGAATTCACCCTTATCCGTCAGCTCGAAGGTCAGAGTGATCGGATCTCCCTGACTGACCGGTCCGATATCCAGGATACTGTTGCCGGTCGTGATGGAGCGCGAAGACTCCTCTCCGTTGCAGTCGATCAGGACCTTGTTGGCATTGCCTGCCTTTACATACAGATACAGATACTGATCCGCAGAAGATTCCAGATGAACCTTGAGTGTCGGGATCACCGAGAGATCTTCCGGCGTATCCACGCGGTATGAGAAGGAGTTCGTCCCGGGGCTGGTGACCGTGATGCCTTCTTCCTCCGTCGAAACCGGCACCATATCATCAAAGACCGTCAGCCGCAGCCCGGTCGCCTTCGACATGAAATCGTTCTGCACGAAGAACGGGGAAGAATGCGAGGCGTTCCACTTCAGGACATTCTCCGACACCATGTAGGCCAGAGGGAGAACACGCTCATTTTCGTAAATGGCCACATTGCCGCAGCGGATCCGGAAATCCATGAAAGGATATTCCTTCTCTTCTGCCGCGTTGGCGGACTTGTGCATCCGGTAGCGCAGGGAAAGCATGGCGTCAAGGACAGGCGTCGTCTCGCCCAGCCGGTAGGAATTGCCGGTCGAGGAGGTGCCGAGCTTGCCCATCAGCACACAGATGCCCTCCGGAGCCAGGGATGAAAACTGGGAGATACCGTTGTAATGATGGTAAGATCCCTCGTTGATGATCGTGTATTTCGTAAACTCCGTGCGGTAGAAACGCCCTTCCGCATCGATCTCCATCCACTCCTCCGCGTCTCTGGTCGCCTGGTTATACTGCAGGTAAGAGGTCCGCGAAGTCGTCCGGTCAAATCCGTTCACCTGGGAGAAGACACATTCCGCCAGGATCAGCACGAGGAAGGTCTCGACCAGCCAGTGCTTCGGCTTCGTCTTCCGGCGCATGTCGGACATCAGATAGGCCGAGTAGACGATGAAGGCCAGCGCATTTAACCCCAGGTCCAGATTGTCGTAGACCCGGGAGATCCCGCTGATTCTGGGAACGATAACGAACTCAGAGACCAGGATCACCGCCGCGTAGAATATGACGAAGACAGGCACAAGCGTACGGTCCGCGTGCTTGCGGCGCACATAGGCCTTGTAGGCGATGACGAGCAGGACGAAGCTGTAGATAAAGGAAAAACGGTGCGGCAGGTTCGCCGGCCAGTGCATGCCGTGAATCAGGAAATCCAGCTGTCTCAGGCAGCAGCACGCCAGCAGGACGAGCTGGAAGACCGTGACACTGATCTTCTCCCTCAGCGGATAATGACGGTCCAGATAATAGAACGGGACCAGGAGCATCGGGAATACACCGCAGTAGATGTTGGGAAGATCCTGGTTGCGCCCGAGAACCACCGGACGGGCCCCGAGAAAATGATTCTCAAGAATCTGCCAGATATTCTGGTAGACCTGGAATTCCGGGAAACGAGTGGCCGCGACGGCTGTCTGCGCAAGGCCCAGATAAGTGGGAATCACAAGAAGCATGCACAGCCCGCCCGCAAGCAGGGATGCGATGCCGAACTTGAAGATCCGGGGGATCATCCGCTTCCAGTTGCCGCGGAGGCCGCCCACACTGACCAGGACCATGATGAAATAAAGCACACTGATCACACAGACCAGGAAGGCGATATAGAAATTCGTGAAGATCGTAAGGGCCAGCGCGATCACATAGAGCTTGCTCCGGCCTTCCTTCACCAGGGTCTCGATGCCGAGAGCCACCAGAGGGAACAGATAGACCGCATCCAGCCACATGACGTTCCAGTGATAGGCTGTGACGAAGGAGCAGGAAGCATAGAACAGGCCGAAGATCACCAGAGACCAGTCATTCTTGCCGAACTTCTTCTTCAGGTACCAGGCAAAGGTCAGGGAAGAAAGCGCGATCTTAAGCAGAATCAGCACTTCCATCGCCTCCGGCAGGGTATCCGTCGAGAAAAGAAGCATCAGAATCGTCAGCGGGCTGGCCGTGTAGTATGCGATCTGGGTCAGCATCTCCTTACCCAGGGCGCCCTCCCAGCTGTAGATCAGGCTCTGCCCGTGCAGCAGACGGCTGCGCAGTTCCTCATGGAACGGCGCATACTGATGATACATATCGATCTTCAGGATGATCTGGTCCCCGAAAGGCCAGATCTGGAAAAGCGCATAAGTGATCAGAACGAGGATGGCAGCTGCCACGAAAGCAGTCACCAGGTAACGGTTCTCATCCCACCACAGACTCCTGCGGCGGTTCGTCCGATCCTTCATCCTGAGGCACCTCCTTCTTGCGAAATACCAGCCATTTGCTGAAAATATAATTGAGAATGACGACGACGACGCTGGAAGCGATCTTCGAGAGCATCGGTGAGAGCTTCAGAAGGTCGACGCCGACATAGATGATTCCCATCGAAACCAGAAGGCTGAAGAGCCTTGCCCCGGTAAAGCGGAAGAACTCTCCTGCCACGCCGGAGAAGGAACGCTCCTCCGAGCGGAAGACCCAGCGCTTGTTTGTCACAAACGCGAACACAACCGCGGCGATCCAGGCGATAACATTGGCCGCCTGAATCATCAGCATGGACTCACCGAGCACCTTGCCCATGAGCCAGAAGACCACATAGTCCACCAGCGTGGTCAGAACGCCGAAGACCAGATACAGAAGAACCTCCGGAGAAGTCAGACGCGTCCATATCCTGCGAAGCATCTTCAATCCTCCTCAGGGCCGGATTCCTCCGGCTCCCTCTCCTTCAGCCGGCTCTCGCCGATCAGGTAGACCGGCCTTCGCTTGATCTCTGTATAGATCTTCGCCAGGTACTCTCCCACGATGCCGAGGCACAGCAGGATCACACCGCCGAGCAGAAGGATCAGAGCGATCGTCGAGGCATAGCCCGGCACGTCGATGCCGGAGATGCAGGTCTTGATGACAAGCACCAGCAGATAGACAAATGCCGCGAAGGAGAAGCATCCTCCCATGAATGCGGCAAACTTCAGCGGGAAGGTCGAGAACGCGGTGATGCCGTCAAGGGCATAGCGGAACAGCTTGACAAAGCTCCACTTGGACGTTCCGGCCGCGCGCTCAACGTTCTCATAGCTGATCTCCTTGTTCCGGAAACCGACATAAGAGAAGATGCCCTTCGAGAACCGGGACACCTCCTGAAGCGACAGGACCGCGTCGATCATCTTCCGGTTCATCATCCGGAAATCACCCGCGCCGTCCTTCAGCTGCACGTCAGAGATGCGGTTCATCAACTGATAGAACTTCCTCGAAAACCATGTGCGCAGCTTCGGGTCACCCTTGCGGCTGCGGATCGCTGTACAGCAGTCATAGCCCTCTTCCATCGCCCCCAGCATCGGTGCGATGAGCGCCGGGGGATGCTGCAGGTCCGCGTCCAGGATCACGGCGTAATCCGCCTTCGTGTGCGACAGCGCGGCAAACATGGCCGCCTCCTTGCCGAAATTGCGGGAAAATGAGATATAAGACACTTCCGGATGCTCATCCGCCAGCTCGCGAAGAATCGCCAGCGTCCGGTCCTTGCTGCCGTCATCGACAAAAAGAAAGCCGAATTCATAGCCGGGGATCTCCGAAACCGTCCGGAAAGCCTCTTCCCAGAACAGCGGAAGCACCTGCTCCTCATTAAAGCAGGGTACGATCAGATCGACTCTCATAACATCATCCTTTCCCGGCACCGCCGAAATTGCATAAAAAAACTGCCGCACCTTGTGCGGCAGCATTCTGAAAAAATAGAGCGCGAGACGGGATTCGAACCCGCGACCCTCGCCTTGGCAAGGCGATACTCCACCACTGAGCCACTCGCGCAAATATCTGTACCTCTCACAGGCACAGATATATTTATACACTACCATTCTGTAAATGTCAAGCGCTAATTTGCAGATCTCAACGATTCACGATGCAGGAGCATTCTTTACCGGAAAGGATGGTGATCAGGTTGTCCACGGACATGTTGGCCATGTTCTCGACGGCCTCGTTGGTGTGTGCGCCCGCATGAGGCGTTGCAACAACGTTGTCGTGATGGAACAGCTTGGAACCCATCGGCGGCTCTTTCTCATAAGCATCCAGGCCGACGCCCCAGACCTTGCCGCTCTCGATACCCTCGTAGACTGCCTCCTCATCCAGGATGCCGCCTCTCGCGGTGTTGATCAGGATGACGCCGTCCTTCATCTTGGCGATCGCCTCGCGGTTGATCATATGTCTGCTCAGGTCGGTCAGCGGAAGGTGAACCGTGATGACATCCGCCTGCGCGTAGATCTCATCCAGCGTGCAGCACTCTGCCTGGTTCGCCTCGATGAACTCCTTGCTCAGGAAAGGATCGTAAGCCAGGATTCTCATATCCAGGCCGCGGGCCATCTTCGCGAAACGACGGCCGATGTTGCCGTAGCCGATGATGCCGAGGGTCTTGCCCTGCAGCTGCTTGCCGATGACGTTGACCCATACACCGTCCTGCAGCATCTTGGACTGATACTCGGACTTTCTGGCCAGTGTCAGCATGTGGCCGAATGCAAGCTCTGCGACTGCCTGGGAGTTCGCTCCGGGCGTGTTGGTGACCGGGATGCCCTTGGCCTTAGCAGCCGCGAGATCGACGGAATCAACACCTGCGCCATAACGGGAGATGACTTTCAGCTTCTTCGCCTTCTCGATCACCTTTGCCGTGATGGTGTCGGTGCCGGCGATGTAACCGTCGACATCCTCGATGATCTCGAGAAGCTCATCCTCCGTCATCGGCCGTCCGTGGCCGTTCAGGATCAGGTCGTCAGAGAACGCTCTCAGGCGCTTCATCGCGTCGGAGTTTTCATTTTTGCACAGAGAAGCTGCAGTTACAAGAATCTTCATATCAGTCATCTCCTCACTTTACCAGATCCATGGCTTCCTTGGTCAGACGGGTGATCTCATCGAAACGTCCCTCGTTGATCAGGGTATCCTTCACCATCCAGCTGCCGCCGCAGGCAACGATCTTGTCATAAGCAAGATACTCGCAGACGTTGGAAGCGTTAACGCCGCCGGTAGGCATGAACTTCATGGTCGGGAAAGCAGCCGCGATGGCCTTGATGGTCTTTAAGCCGCCCATCTGCCCTGCAGGGAAGAACTTCGCGACAGGAAGGCCGAGCTCAACCAGCCACATAATCTCGGAAGGAGTGCAGACACCAGGGAAGTAAGGGATGTTGTTGGCAACCGCATACTCGGCAACCCCTCTGTGGAAACCGGCGGATACGAAGAACTGAGCGCCTGCAGCCTGAGCTGCCTTCGCCTGCTCAACACTTGTTAAAGAGCCTGCGCCCACGAGCATGTCCGGGAAAGCCTTGCAGATGGCTTTGATGGAATCTTCTGCTGCTGCGGTACGGAAGGTAACCTCTGCTGCCGGAAGTCCGCCGTCGATCAGAGCCTTGGCCAGCGGCACGGCATCCTTCGCGTTGTCGATCTTAATAACAGGTAAAATCTTGACTTCTTTCACTCTCTCTAATACATCCATGGTGATTCTCCTCTTCTTTTATGGTAAATGATATTGTGTAAATAAGTTTCTATGATGCAAATCAGCGGGAAGACAGCCGGTACCAGTGAAGATACCGCTCAAAGCGCTGATCATACATTTCTCGTTTGGAAGGATCCGGTTCAATGGTTCGCACGGTCGGACAGGTGAAGTCCCTGACGTCCTCGATCGCTCCCAGAGCGTGCAGTCCGAGGACCGCGCCGCCCAGCAGGGAACTCTGGTCCAGGTCCGCGACTTCCATCTTCTCTCCGAAGATATCCGCGCACATCTGAGACCAGGCCGGGGAGTTCAGGATTCCTCCGGAGAGCATGATCTTCACGGGACGTCCGTTCTCCTTGGTCAGAATCCGGTAACAGTGGTACAGATTGAATAAGGTTCCTTCCTGGACACTGTGGTACAGGTCATAGGCATCGTGCATGCCGCCGATATCGCAGAAGCCGCCGCCGCGTTCATCCTGCCAGCCGGGGCATCTCTCTCCGTAGATAAACGGAAGGAAGACAGGTGCCTTCTCCTTCTCTACATAGCCGGCTTCTACATCTTTATAGCTGAAGTCCGCCGGGAAGAGCCTCTGCTTGGCCCAGTCGACACAGTTGCAGCAGCCCGACGTTGCGGCCCCGGACAGATATCCGACCGGGGAATAATAACACCAGGTGCCCGGGTGGTCCGGAAGGACCGGGGCCTTCGTGCTGAGGCGGATAGCTCCGCTGGTGCCGACCGAGAAGGTCATGACGCCCTCGCCGAGCGCTCCGGCGCCGACCTGGTTTAAGCCGCCGTCCGAGCAGGCACCGACGACCGGGAGGCCTTCGGGAAGCCCGAGAAGCTCCGCCCCGTCTCTTGTAAGAGGGGACGTCTCCTCGTAGGTGATGACTCTGCCGATCTGGGAAGCCTGGATACCGAGCTCCTTCAGGCACTCCTCATCCAGCTTCAGGGTGTGCGTGTTGAGCAGTCCGGAACCGGAGAGCATGCAGTCCGTTGCCTCGAATCTGCCGGTCAGGCGGAATTGGTTGTAGGTTCCCTGGCCGAGAATCCGGTATTTGCTTAAGTCATATCCCTGCTGCGCAAGCATTTTCAGCTTGAAGAAGGGATAAATCGCGCTGACCATGCAGCCGGTCCGGTGATAATAACGATAGACATAGTCTTCATCCTCACGGAGCCTGCGGCAGAGATCAGACGCCTCGGTGTTGGACCAGAGATAAACCTGGCTGGCCGGGGTTCCGTCCTCTTCTGCAAGCATCACGCTGTGCCAGGTACCGGACAGCGCGACCGCCTGGATCGCATAGCCTTCGCTGACTTCTCTTCCGAGCGCAGCCGTCTGGCGGAAGATGGAATCCGCATCGTGGCGGGTCACATCCGCGCCGACATTCTCATAGCCCTTCGTGCGTACGGCCAGGACGCCGCGTTCCGAAGAATAGACCATCGCTTTTGCGGAACTGGTGCTGGACTCCAGAACCAGTACATTTACTTCTCCCATTCGGTGTGGAACACTCCTTCCTGATCGATCCGCCGGTACGTATGGGCGCCGAAGCAGTCACGCAGTCCCTGCACCATGGCAAGGTTGAGTTCCGGCGCGAAGCAGGCGTCATAATACGTGACGGCCGTCTGATAAGCCGGTGCCGGAATGTGCGCAAGCATCGCGCTCGCACAGACTTCCTGCAGTGCCTCCCGTTCCTGCTCCAGATCACCGAAGCGCTCCGAGAAGAGAAGGTTCTCTAACTGAGGATCCTCTTCATAAGCCGCGACGATGTCCTTAAGCATCTCCGAGCGGATGATGCAGCCGCCCTCCCAGAGGGATGCCGAAGCCGCAAGATTGATATTCCAGCCAAAGGTCTCCGATGCCTTGCGGATCAGCGACAGGCCCTGCGCGTAGCAGCAGACGATGCCGAGATAAAGGGCGTCCTCAATGACCTTCGTGTCGCAGTCCGATTCCAGTGTGAGGAAATAGCCGGAGCCATATCCGGGGAATGCGGTGCGGTGTTCCGAGAAGGAACGGACGGAAGCCGATTCATAGATCATCGGCGTATAGACTCCGCGCTCCACGCTCTCCAGAGTGGTCCATTTGCCGGTACCCTTCTGTCCTGCGACCGGAAGGATCTTCTCGACGAGCGGAGAACCGTCTTCGTCGGGATAACGAAGAACCTTGGCCGTGATCTCGGCCAGGTAGGAGCTTAAGCGTCCGTCCTTCATGCCGTCAAACAGATCTGCAATCTCCTCTTCGCGGAGCCCGTAGCCCTCGCGAAGAAGCTGCCAGGTCTCTGCGATGAGCTCCATCACGGCGTATTCGATGCCGTTGTGGACCATCTTTACATAATGCCCGGATCCGCCTTCGCCGACGTGGTTGCAGCAGATGACATCTCCCGCTTTCGCGGCAGCCTTCTGCAGATAAGGGGCCAGAGCCTTCCATGCATCGTCGGAGCCTCCGACCATCATGCTGGGGCCCTCGAGAGCTCCGCGCTCACCGCCGGAGACGCCCATGCCGACAAAATTCAGCCCGAGCTGCGCGTATTCAAAAGTCCGGCGGTTCGTATCCTCATAGTAAGAATTCCCGCCGTCAACCAGGATGTCGCCCTCCTCCAGATAAGGGGCGATGGCGTCCTTCACGGCATCCACCGCAGGTCCTGCCGTAATCATCATCACGATCCGGCGGGGCCTCTGAAGAGACGCTGCAAATGCTGAAAGGGAGTCCGTCATCACATAACCGGACAGATTCCTTCGGGCGAAACGGTCCCGCTCAAACGGCTCCCTGCTGTAGAGAGCGGTCGGAAAACCGTTCCTGATAAAATTCTCTGCCAGAGAGCTGCCCATCACTCCGAGGCCGAGAACTCCGATTTCACAAATCATAGATTCCGATCTCCGTTCTGCATCCGAAGATGCCTGTCTGCCAGAATTATCTGCTTAAATATCCGCCGTCGCAAGGAATGATCGCCCCATGCAGGTAATCAGATGCAGGGGAAGCAAGGAAGCATGCCACACCGGCGACATCCTGAGGAGTTCCCCATCTCTTGGCAGGGATTCTTGCAAGGATCTCGGTGTTTCTGGTCTCGTCATTGATCAGAGCGGTGTTCATCTCGGTAGCCATGTATCCGGGAGCGATCGCATTGACGTTCACGCCCTGGCTCGCCCACTCGTTAGCGAAGGCCTTGGTGATCTGAGCTACGCCGCCCTTGCTGGCTGCATATGCGGGAACGGTATATCCGCCGAAGTAGCTGAGCATCGAAGCGATGTTGATGATCTTGCCGGAGCCCTGCTTGAGCATGACTCTCGCCACAAGCTGGTCCATCGCGAAGACTGCCGTCAGGTTGATGTTGATGACGAAATTCCAGTCCTCGATCGGGAACTCTTCGCTCTTATGTCTGCGCTGTACGCCGGCCGCGGTCACCAGGATGTCCAGTCTGCCGCCCAGCTGCTCCAGAGCCTTGTTAAATGCGCGCTCACGGTCCTCGGCATCACCAAGGTTCACAACAACGGCGTGGCACTTATAGCCGGCCTTGCAGAAGTCCTCGGCAACCGCTTCAACCTTCGGGTTGATATCAAATAAAACGACTTCCACGCCTTCCTTCATCAGGCCCTCAGCCATACCGTTGCCAAGACCCTGTGCACCGCCTGTGACGATTGCTTTCTTGCCGGAGATGTCAAAAATGCTGCTCATTTCAAGTACCTTCTTTCCTTTCAGTTGGAATGATAAATGTTTCTATGTAAACCTGCCCATACCAGGTTACACTCTCTTTAAAAAGGCATCATAGCCCTTCTTCGCTTCATACAGGTCCGCCTTGCTGGTGATCTCCCACGGAGCATGCATGGACAGGACGGAGACGCCGCAGTCGATGACATTCATTCCGTAGAGCGCGGCGATGAACGCGATGGTTCCGCCGCCTCCGCCGTCGACCTTGCCGACCTCAGAGGTCTGCCAGCAGACACCCGCATGGTCCATAATCTGGCGGATCTGCGCTACATACTCTGCATTGGCGTCATTGGATCCGGCCTTGCCGCCGTGTCCCGTGAACTTGTTGAAGACGACGCCGCAGCCGAGGAGCGACGTATTCTTCTTCTCAAATGCAGAAGGGAATCCGGGATCAAATCCCGCGCTCACATCCGAAGAGATCATGGAGCTGTTCGCCAGGCACCGTCGCAGGCTCAGCTCGCTGTAGCAGCCGCAGGCATTCAGGACCTCGGCGACTGTATTCTCGAAGAACCTGGATTCCATACCGGTGGCTCCGACGCTGCCGATCTCCTCCTTGTCTACCAGCAGGCAGCAGGCGGTCTTCTCTGGAAGATCGCAGTCCAGCATCGAGATCAGCGAGGTGTAGGCGCATGCGCGGTCGTCCTGGCCGTAACCCATGATCATGCTGCGGTCGAGTCCGAACTCTCTGGCATGTCCCGCAGGCACCACTTCCAGTTCCGCAGAGTAAAAGTCCTCTTCGTCCATATCGTAGGTGTCCTTCAAGATAGCCAGAATGCCTTCCTTTACGGCATCCTTCTCTTCGCTGGCCGGACGGTTTCCGACGATCACGTCGAGCTGCTCGCCCTCGATCACGACGCGGGCCTTCTTATCCAGCTGATCCTGTGCAAGATGAATCAGCAGATCGGAGATGCCCACGACCGGGTCGGTGTCCTTCTCGCCGATGATGACCTCCACCTTGGTACCGTCCTTCATGCACACGACACCGTGGATCGCCATCGGAAGGGTGACCCACTGGTATTTCTTGATTCCGCCGTAGTAATGCGTATCAAGGAGTGCCAGCCCCGAATCTTCGTACAGAGGATTCTGCTTGATGTCCAGCCGGGGAGAATCGATGTGGGCACAGAGAATGTTCATGCCTTCTTCGAGAGGGGCATTGCCGATCTGAAACAGTGCGATGGTCTTACCCATGCAGCAGGCATATACCTTGTCGCCGGGATGAAGCTCTCCGGCTTCCCCGAGCTCTACATAGCCGTTGTCTCTGGCAAGCTCGATGGTTTTGGAGACACACTCACGCTCGGTTTTGCCTTCGTCCAGGAACCTGCGGTAGCCGTGGCAGAGACGTTCCAGTGCCTGCTTATCGTATTCGTCGTAGGTTAACCATGCATTTCTTCGCTCCATAAGGCAGCTCCTTTCTGTCAAGGAACTGTATTTGTAACAATTCCCTTCTCTTACAACTTACAGTATATCACAAAGTGTACGGATTTCCAGTGGTTTGGAGGCATTTGCGGTGTTATTGATTTATCAATACATGATTGCCGAAACCTCAACACTACCCGCCGCAAACAAGAAAAAAGCCGGATCTCCGAGAAGATCCGGCCTGACATACCCGGTGATGTCAATGGTTCTCTTCTGACGAGGCATTCGGACTGCGAAATGCCCTGGCGACTCTGGCGCGGAGCAGCTCCCCGAGCAGGCCGATCACGAAACCGCAGATGACACCTGCGGCCAGAAGCGGCGGAAGGTAGACCGCGACCCCGGTGTTCTCCAGGACCAGGCCTGCCATCACGAGCTGCCCGATGTTGTGAAGGACTGCGCCGCAGATGCTGACGGTAACCGGGGCGAAACGCCCGGAACGCTTAAGCAGCACCATTCCCAGAAAACTCAGAAGGCCTCCGCTCAGGCTGTAGAGCAGGCTGTACATGCCTCCGAAGGCAAATCCCGCGATCAGGATCCTGGCGAGGGATACGGCAAATGCATGCCACGGCCCCGCGATATAAAGCAGCAGAAACACAACCAGGTTGGCTAGCCCGAGCTTAATGCCGGGGATGCCGACCGGAAGCGGGAATAGGCTCTCTACATAGCTCAATATCAATGCCAGGGCGGTCAAAACGCCGCAAAATGCAATGGTTCTGCTCTTCATCCTGAGATACCGTCCATTTCTTCTTCACCCGAGATCACGGTCAGGATGATCCGGTGCGGGAGGCAGAGAATCATCTGGCCCTTCTTCGAGATTCTGCCCTGACTGACACAGAGACGGTCCGGGCAGTCTGCCTGTGAGATCCAGGCTTCACCGTCTTTGATGACGAGGAGGTTCTCTCCGCCGTCATAGCCGGCCAGAAGCTCCTCGCGGTCCTGATCCAGGGGATAGACCGCATATACCTCGTCTCCGATCTGTACGCGCACAGCCCCGGCTTTCCCGGAGGCCTTCCGCCCGAAGAAAAGGAAAACGAGAAGCGCCGCCAGCAGGATGCCCGCGATGAGCAGATAATCCTGCTT
>JAFPYK010000219.1 GCA_017412265.1 Lachnospiraceae bacterium | reverse complement strand
CAAGGCCTACCAGAAGACCACCGGCATCGCCGGCTACACCCTGATCTCCAACAGCCACGGCATGCGCCTGATGTCCCACCAGCCCTTCACAAGCCTCCAGGACGCGCAGGAAAATGGACAGGACATCCACTCCCAGTCCTTAGAGTTCGCGGTCTTCCCGAAGCGCAAATACGTCTCGGACACCGACCACGGCAAGCGCCTCGCAGAGCGCAGGCAGGACCTGATCGATCTGCTCGCGGCCTGCAGAGAAGGCCTGATCAACCTGCAGAAGCTGTGAGTCGCGGCACCTGAAGCCAAAAAAACATCCTCATCCACGACAAAAGGGGCATCGCACAGATGCCCCTTCCCATTTTCTTCACTCTTCCGCTCCCGAAAGCCGACCGCTTACTTTACTCCGTACACCAGAATCCCCACAACCGCAGAGATCCCGATCAGCCCGATCGGCGAGATTCCCTTCTTCAGCACCTTCCTGGACCCGAAGTACACCGCCCCGAGCCCCAGCGTGATGAGAATCATCGTGAGGTCCGCCGAAGCCGCAGCCAGGCTCCCCACGCAGTTTCGCAGGATCATATGCAGGCCCGTCGCGAAGATAATCCCGATCACGCAGGGCTTAAGTCCCTGCAGCACCGCCTGCACGCCCCGGTTTTTCAGCATATGCTTGAGCGCGACCATGATCAGCAGCACGATCACGAACGCCGGCAGCGTGACAGCCGTCGTCGCCAGCACGGCGCCCCAGAAGCCTCCCTGGGAGCTGCCCACGTAAGTCGCCAGGTTCACCATAATCGGGCCCGGCGTACTCTCGCTGACCGCGATCATATAAGTCAGCATCTCGTCCTCGATCCAGCCGTAGGACAAGACCACGTCCCGGATCAGCGGAATTGCGGCGTAGGCCCCGCCGAACGCGGACATGCCGACCTTCAGAAATCCGATAAATAAATCCCAGTAGATCATGCGCCCGCACCCGCCTTTCCGGCCTTCTCTCTCACGAAGAACAGCGCGAGGCTGACCACGCCCGCGGCCAGCAGCAGCGTGATCGAAGAGACCTTAAGCGCAAATATATTGATGAGAAGCATGGCAAGCACGGAGCAGCCCAGAATCGCGAGCGACAGCGGCTTCTTCTTCATCTTCTTCATCATTTTCAGGGCGGCGTCCAGGATCAGGATGCCCACGGCCGCCTTGATTCCCAGAAATGCGTGCGCGACCCAGGCGATCTCCAGAAAATGATCCAGAAACTGCGAGATCACGAAGATGATGCAGAATGACGGCAGCACCATGCCGAAGGTCGAGACTGCCGCCCCGATCAGCCCCTTCTGCCGGTATCCGACGAAGGTCGCGCAGTTGATCGCGATCGGTCCAGGCGTGGACTCCGCGATCACCGTGACGTCCATCATCTCGTCATGCGTGATCCATTTCTTCTCTTCCACACAGGTATAATCGATCAGCGAGATCATGGCATATCCGCCCCCGAAGGTGAACAGGCCGATCTTGGCAAATGTCAGGAACAGTTCCAGCAGCAGACTCATCAGCGAACCTCTTTTCCCGGGCAGCCGCCCGCAAGCAGATCCAACGCAGTCTGCACGAAGACCGACGCGCCGAGCTCCACAGCGCCCTCATCGAAGAGGACCTCGTCGCTGTGCAGCGGGCGCACCTTCTCATCTTCTGCCCAGCGTGCGCCGATGTTGAAGAAGACCGAAGGCACCATCTGTGCGTAGTAACAGAAATCCTCCGCGATCATCTGCCGCGGGGAAATGAAGACGTTTTCCTTGCCGGCCACCTTCTCCGCAGCCGCAAGGCCCAGCTTCGTCACCTCCGGATCACTGTAGAGCACATCCGAGAGGGATGCATATTCCAGGGTCGCCTCGCACCCGTAGACTGCCGCGGTCCCCTCAGCGATCCGCCGCATCTTCTCCGGCAGCTGCGCGTGCAGCTCCTCCGAGAAGGACCGGCAGGTTCCCTCGAGCTCCGCCTCTCCGGCCACGATGTTATAGGTCGTCCCGGACTGGATCCGCCCGACGGTCACAACCGCTGCCGTGTTCGGGTCCGCCTCTCTCGAGACGATCTGCTGCAGGTTCATGACGATGGCCGCCGCGCACAGCGCCGCGTCCTTGCCGGTATGAGGCATCGCCCCGTGGCAGCTCTTGCCCGTCACGTGGATCCGGAAGCGGTCGCAGGCCGCCCAGCACTCGCCCGGCAGGGCCGAGACCGAACCCGCGGGATAGATCGGCGAGATGTGCATCCCGACCACGTGGTCCACGCCTTCCATGATGCCCTGGGCGATCATCAGCTTCGCGCCCTGGGAGGACTCCTCCGCGGGCTGGAACAGGAAGCGGACCGTTCCCGCGAAATCCTTCTCATGCTTCTTCAGGTAACGCACCGCGCCCAGGAGCATCCCCATATGCAGGTCATGCCCGCAGGCGTGCATGCAGCCCTCATTCTCGCTCGCGAAGGCAAGCCCGGTGTGCTCCGTCGTCGGAAGCGCGTCGATGTCCTCGCGGATCAGGATCGTCTTGCCGCCGGGCCCTGCCGTGCCCCGGATCTCCCCCGAGACACCGGTCGGCTCCATGCGCCGCACGTCGATTCCCAGGCGCTCCAGCTCCCGCACGATTCTTTCCGTCGTCTCAAACTCGTGCAGGCTCAGCTCCGGATGCCGGTGCTGCTCCCTGCGAAATGCAAGCAGGTATTCTTCATCGCGGTGAATCTCCTGTCTGATCTCGTTCATGGTTTCCCCTCCGTTCACACCATAATCTGAATCACATTATATCACACTGAGAAATAATATAACACTACGGAAGCACGCATTTTTATCATCATTCTTGTGGATTTTGTCCCTCTTTTGTAATAGAATAAAAGAATCTTTCCAGGTGGGAGGTTTTTTTATGGACAATCACAAGCGCGGTTCCTTTACCGGCAAGCTCGGCTTCGTCTTATCCGCGGCCGGCGCATCGGTGGGCCTGGGCAATATCTGGCGTTTTCCTTACCTGTCCGCGAAGTACGGCGGCGGTATTTTCCTGCTCATTTACATCATTCTCGCACTCACCTTCGGCTATACGATGATCATCGCCGAGACCGCCATCGGGCGGTCCACCGGCCAGAGCCCCGTGGGTGCCTTCCGCGTCTACTCCGACAGCAAGGCCATGCACGCGGGCGGATGGCTTAACGCTATCATCCCGATCCTGATCTGCCCTTACTACTCCGTGATCGGCGGCTGGGTCTGCAAGTATTTCTTTGAATTCGTCCGCTCCGATGTCCGCGGCATCGCGACCGACACCTTCTTTACGGACTTCATCACCGACGGCGGCGAGGCCATGCTCTGGTTCGTGGTCTTCATGGCCATGGTCCTGATCATCATCTATCTCGGCGTGCAGAACGGGATCGAACTCGTCTCCCGGATCATGATGCCGGTCCTCGTCGTCCTCGCAGTCATCATCTGCGCCTACTCCGTGACGCGCCCCGGCGCTCTCGAGGGCGTGAAGTATTTCCTCATCCCGCAGGTGAAGAACTTCTCCTGGATGACCGTCGTCTCTGCGATGGGCCAGATGTTCTATTCCCTGTCGATCGCGATGGGCATCCTCATCACCTTCGGCTCCTACACGAAGAAGGACATCTCCATCGAGAAGTCCACCACGCAGGTGGAGATCTTCGACACCGCCATCGCCATGCTGGCGGGCCTGATGATCATCCCCGCGGTCTTCTCCTTCTCCGGCGGCGACCCGAAGGCCTTAAAAGCCGGGCCTTCCCTGATGTTCGTCACGATGCCGAAGATCTTCGCGGACATGGGCTTCGGGAAGGTGATCGGTATCCTGTTCTTCCTTCTGGTCCTCTTCGCGGCGCTCACGAGCGCGATCGCGCTGATGGAGGCAGCCGTCTCCACCTTCACGGACGAGCTTCACTGGAGCCGGAGCAAGGCCACGACCCTGATGGGCCTGGTCATGCTGGCCCTCGGCTCTCTCTCCTGCTTAGGCTACGGCCCGCTGGCAGATGTGCGCATCATCGGCATGCAGTTCCTGGACTTCTTTGATTTCCTGACCAACTCGGTCATGATGCCGGTCTCTGCCCTGGCGATCTGCCTCTACGTCTCCCGGCACATGGGGATTGACCGCATCGAGGACGAAGTCACCGTGGGCGGCGCGCCTTTCCGCCGCCGCAAGGTCTTCCGCTTCATGATCCGTTTCCTCTGCCCGGTATTCGTCGTCATCATCCTGTTAAGCTCCATCGCCAATGCGCTGGGCTGGATTTCGATCTGATTCTGCCCTGCCTTGCGGCGCAAAAACCGCGGAAATGCGCGGTGCTACGGAGCGTTGCGCCGCAGCCACCGGGCATTTCTTGAACGCTTCTGCCTCTGCTGCTACACTGCAGTCAAAGGGAAACCTGAACACAGCAAAGCGAGGTATTTATCATGACATTAGGTGAGAAAATCAGAGAAGCGCGCAAAGCCGCAGGGCTTACGCAGGAAGAACTGGCAAACATCCTGTCGGTCTCCCGGCAGGCAATTACCAAATGGGAATCCGATAAGGGGATGCCGGACGTCTCGAACCTGAAGGTCTTATCCCAGGCTCTGAACGTCAGCGTCGATTATCTCTTAGATGAAGGAAGCCCGCTGGACCTCTCCGTGACGCAGAAGCCCATCGACCTGAGAACCTACGGGGACACCGGCAGGCTCTCCCGGATGAAGAAGGTCAAGATCAAGGAGCGGATCATCCGCGACGAATATCCCGACGCAGAGATCATCCGGCTCACGGTAACGAAGATCAAGAACACGAAGCGCGAGAGCGCGGCAGATACCTTCATCGGCCTGTTTGCACTGCTGCTCGCGCACATCCCGCTCTTCGGCACCCAGGAATTCGGTAAGACCATCCAGCGCCTGGACCGCCAGTATTATCTGGTAAATGAATCGTCGAAGCAGTATTTCGTCATGCTGACCGATGAATTCATGGTCAGCCGGGCGATGGCAGCTCCCATCCGGGACAAGAAATTAGAGATTGCAGACATGGAGCTTCTCACGGTCGGTACCGTAGATCCGGCATAAGAAGGGAAGTCAAAAAGAGCGTGGCCAGAACGGTCACGCTCTTTTTGCGTCCGCAGATATGATCTTCATCAGCTGCCCCGCTCATCTCGCGCCGACATTTAACAGCACGATCGCGGCGAGGATCAGCGCCAGCCCGAGGAAGCCTCTCCTGCCCGGCCGCTCCTTGAAGATCAGCGCGCTCACCAGCGTCACCAGCAGGATCACGCCGGTCGAGAAGCTCGGGTAGATCAGGATCGCCGGAAGCCCGACGAGCGCCTTCAGAAGCAGGGCCGACGCGAAATAATTCGGGATGCCCACTGCGATGCCCGCGAGGAGATCCTTCGCGTGGATCCTCTTCCCCTTCCGGGCCTCCAGGACGAGCAGGACCGCCGTCAGGACCGAGGCAAATGCAAATATATACAGGATGAACAGCTCATCCTGGGACCGCTCTCCGATCTTCTCGAAGATCTTCGACATCGCCTCCGCGGATCCGCAGCAGAGCAGGACGAGGATCAGCAGGAGCGGGCGGATCTTCACGGACGTCTGCGCGGAATCCTTCCCGCTGATGACGATCACCGCGGCGATCACCAGCACGATTCCCAGGATCTGCAGGACCGTCGGCATCTCGCGGAAGGCCACGATCGAGATCGCCAGAGGCACCAGCAGGCCCAGCCTTGCAAATGCAGAGCTTAAGATCGCACCGTTTCGCTCGATGCTCAGCTGCTGCGTCACGAGCCCCGCAACGAAGAGAATGCCTCCGATGATTCCGCAGATCAGTGTCACGAGCATCGTCTGCCCGAACACCGTCTTGTCCGGCAGCATCAGGAATCCCACCACGACGCAGGTCAGGTAATTGCCGAGAATAATCGCGTAGCGGTTGCCCTCCCCTGCCGGGAAGCATTTCATCACAATCGACATCGAAGCGCTGCTCACGATCGCAAGCAGCAGGTACATCTGTGCACTAAGTCCCATACAGACCTCCAGGGTCCTGCAGACTTATCTCGTCCGCAGAATCGAAATCAAAACACAAATCATCAGTAAAAACGGGTAAAACAGGTAAGGTATCAGCCCCATGCTGGTCACGCCCGCAATCCCCGAGGCGATCAGCAGCTGCGCTCCGTAGGGGATGATCCCCTGCGCGATGCAGGAGCAGGTATCCAGGAGCGAGGCGGTCATCTTCGGATCCACCCCGTATTCCCTGCTGATATCCCTCGCGATCGGCGCCGCGATCACGATGGCCACCGTGTTGTTGGCCGTCGCGATATCCATGAACGAGGTCAGGAGCGCGATCCCGAGCATGCCCCCGCGCCGGCTGTCGGCCTTGCGGCGGATCAGGCCCAGGATGGCCTCAAACCCTCCGTTCGCCTTCATAAGGGCCGCGATCGACGCCACCAGGATCGTCACGATCATCGTCTCGAACATGCCCGCGATCCCATTTCCCATCGAAGAGAGGGCCTGCGCATAGGTCAGCGCGCCGGTAGCCGCGCCTGCGGCGGCGAACATCACGATTCCGGACAGAAGCACCACGAAGACATGCACGCCGAGCACCGAGAGGATCAGGACGATGAAGTACGGGATCGCCTGCAGCAGGCTGTACTCCGGCACATCCATCTGCGTTCCCTTCGAGAAGACCGCATACAGAATCAGCCCCGCGAAGGTCAGTGCCGCCGCGGGCAGAGCCACACGGAGGTTCGTCTGGAACTTGTCCTTCATCTCCACCCCCTGCGTCTTCGTCGCAGCGATCGTCGTATCCGAGATAAACGACAGATTGTCGCCGAACATCGCGCCTCCGACCACAACCCCCACACAGAGAGCCGTGGACAGGCCGCCGCTCCTCGCCGCCTCGCACGCGATCGGTGCGATCACCGTGATCGTGCCCACACTCGTGCCCATAGCCATCGAGATCAGGCAGGCGATCAGGAACAGTCCCGGCACCGCGAAACGCCCCGGGATGATGCTGAGCAGCAGGTTGGCCGTGCTCGAAGCGCCGCCGGCCGCCGACGCAATCCCTCCGAACGCTCCCGCCGCGAGGAAGATGAAGAGCATGATCACGATGTTCTCATCTCCGATCCCCGCCGCGCAGATCCGGATCTTCTCCTCGAATCCCACCCGCCGGTTCTGCAGAAATGCCGCGATCAGCGCGATGGAAAATGCAAGCACCACCGACACCACATAGAAGCCCATCTGCCCCTCGGACCGGTGAATATATTCAAAATAAATCCCGTTTCCCAGATAAAGCACCAGGAACAGGAAGATCGGCAACAAGCCCTTCGGATTCTCCTTCACCGCCGGGTCTCTCATCTCACTCATATCTCTACTCCCACATCATAGTACCGGATTGCGGGCCGCGTAAAGCCCGCTCATCTATTATATCCATAAACCCTCCGGCTTCAATGGCCAGTTTCGGTTTTCTGTCGTTTTTTCCCGTATTTTCAGGTTCTTCCGGGATATTTTCATCCGGCCTTTCGGAAAAATTAACAATTTAGGGGGTGTCTTTTTCTGTTTTTCGTGTATAGTATAGATGAATGATTTATTACGCCGGTGGGAGGGAGTGATAAGTGTCACAGTGAGAGGCTTACTGTGCCTGCGCTTAAGCTCCGCCCGCATTCTTTTCTGCGGGCTTTTTTCATGCCCTGCCGGTCTTATAAGGAGGAATCTGATGAACCAGACACATGTCTGTTCTTATATGGAATACTGGGCCCTCACCGACCCGGACCGCACCGCGGTCGTCGATGAGAACGGCAGCCTCACCTACGGGGCGCTGAAGTCCGCCTGCGAACGGGTCGCGACCGGCCTCGCCGGGCGGATCGGGCACGGGCAGCCCGTGGCGGTCCTGATGGAGAAGGGCATCCCCGCCCTCTGCTCGTTCTGGGGCAGCGTCTACGCGGGCGGCTTCTACGTGATGTTCAACCCGGACCTGCCTGACGCCAGGCTCGCCCAGATTCAGTCGGTGCTTGCCGCCCCCTGCGTCATCACCGACGCCGCACATGAAGAACGTGCGCTCGCTTTATTTGCCCGGGAGCAGGTGCTCCGTATCGAGGAACTGCTTGAGGCCACGGCTGATCCGCTGCTCCTGGCCCGGATCCGTTCGCGCATGATCGATACCGATCCGCTGTACGCGGATTTCACCTCCGGCTCGACCGGCATCCCGAAGGGTGTCCTCGTCAGCCACCGCTCCGTCCTGGATTTTATCGGCCAGTTCTCGGAGATCTTCGGCTTCACCGGAGAGGACATCTTCGCGAATCAGGCTCCCTTTGATTTTGACGTGTCTGTCAAGGACATTTACACATCCGCCTGTGTGGGAGGTACGCTCGTGATTACGCCGAAGCGCCTCTTCTCCCGCCCGACGGAACTTCTGGACTGGCTCTGTGACCACCGGGTCACGGTCATGATCTGGGCGGTCTCCGCCCTCTGCCTCATCAGCACCTTCCACGGCCTGGACTACCGGACGCCGCAGACGGTGCGCAAGATCCTCTTCAGCGGCGAGGTCATGCCGGCCAAGCATCTGAAGACCTGGAGGACACACCTGCCCGAGGCCGAGTACGTGAACCTCTACGGACCCACGGAGATCACCTGCAACTGCACCTACCACGTTCTGGATCCTGCGAGGGATTACGCGGAGGGCATCCCGATCGGAAAGCATTTCCCGAACGAGCATGTCTTCCTGCTGGATGCGGACAATCGCGAGATCACCGTGCCGGACGTCGAAGGCGAGATCTGTGTGCGCGGCACCGCCCTGGCACTCGGCTACCTGAGCGCCCCCGAGCAGACCGCCGCGGCCTTCGTGCAGAACCCGCTCAACTCCTGCTACCCGGAGATCATCTACCGGACCGGCGATCTGGCCCGCTACAACGCAGACGGAGACCTTCTCTTCTGCGGCCGCAGGGATCACCAGATCAAGTATATGGGCCACCGCATCGAGCTTCAGGAGATCGACCAGGCCATCGCCCGCGTCGACGGCGTCGAGCGCTGCTGCAGCATCTTCGATGAGGAGCGCCACAAGCTCTACGCGTTTTACGTCGGAACCATCGACCGCAGGGAGCTCCACCAGATTCTGAGAAAGGACCTCCCGGTCTTCATGGTGCCCGGCTCTCTGGAAGCCGTGCCGGACTTCCCTCTGACGAAGAACGGCAAGATCGACCGCAAGGCCCTGCTCGCGGGAAAGGAGAAGAAGCGATGAACGATGCGATCCTGAAGCAGGCCGCTGCCCTTGCAGGCACCCCCTGCTACATCTTCGATACCGGCGTCCTGAAGGACCGCCTCTCCTACCTGCGCTCCCGCCTGCCCGAAGGCACGCAGCTCGCCTACGCGATCAAGGCCAACGCCTTCCTGGTCCGGGAGATCTTCCCCTACGTGGACCGGCTGGAGATCTGCTCGCCCGGCGAGCACGCCATCTGCAGGCACCTCGGCCTGGACTCTTCGAAATACGTGATGTCCGGCGTCTACAAGACCCCGGAGATCATCCGCGCACAGATCGCAGAAGGTCCCGCGGATGAGATCTACACCGTAGAATCCGAGACACAGTACCGCCTCTTAAGTGACTGTGCGCACGAGACCGGGAAGCCCTTAAAGCTTCTGCTGCGGCTCACGAGCGGCAACCAGTTCGGCATGACGCGGGAAACCATCGCCGGAATTCTCCCGGAGGCCCTGGCAGACCCTCTTCTGCACGTGAACGGAATCCAGTATTTCTCCGGGACGCAGAAGACCCAGATCAAGCGCCTGAAGCGAGAGATCGAGGAGCTGGACGCCTACCTGGACGAGCTCAGAGACACCTTCGGCTACACCGCCGAGGAACTCGAGTACGGTCCCGGCCTTCCGGTATCGTACTTCGAGGGAGATAACTTCGACGAAGAAGCCCACCTCGCGGCCTTCTCCGAGCTGCTCTCCGGCATGCGCTTTGACGGTCTCCTGACCCTGGAGCTCGGCCGCGCCATCGCGGCCTCCTGCGGCACCTACCTGACCCGCGTCGTGGACCAGAAGGAATGGGACGGCCAGAAGATGGCCATCGTCGACGGAGGCATCCACCAGCTCACCTACTACGGCCAGTTCATGGCCATGAAGCACCCGAAGGTGCACCTTCTCACGCCCCACGCCGGCGCCCCCGCGCAGGAATGGACCATCTACGGCTCCCTCTGCACGGTCAATGATATCTTAGTGAAACGCCTTCCTCTGGAAGGTTTAGCGCCCGGAGACATCCTGGCCTTTGAGAACACCGGCGCGTACTGCGTCACCGAAGGCATCTCCCTGTTCCTCAGCAGAGACCTCCCCGCCGTGGTCATCGTCCGCGAAGACGGCTCCCTGCTCTGCGTACGGGAAGACACCCCGGCAGACCCGCTCAACACGCCGCACTATCCTGAATAAATGAAATGAGGTAACAGACATGAATGAACTGATTGAAATCCTGGAAGACATCCAGCCCGGTGTCGATTACGAAAACTGCACAACCCTGATCGATGACGGCCTCCTGGACTCTCTGTCCATCATCGCCATCGTCTCCGAGATCGAAGACAACTTTGACGTCGTGATCCCCGCGGTTGAGATCGTCCCCGACAACTTCAACTCCGCGGCTGCCCTCTGGGCCCTGATCGAGAGACTGCAGGACGAAGCATAAGTGACATAACGGACATAAAGCGGGACGCATGAGAAAACGAACGTTTTTTCATGCGTCCCGCTTTTTATTCTTCTTACGGCAGGACCTTCTCTCCCGCCGGATCATCTCTCCTCAGCGCTTCTTTTTGCCGGATCGTTTGTCCAATGCGGCATAAAGCGCATACATGAGATGAAACACGATGATGATGAGTACGGCAAGTCCCAGCAGGTAAGGAAGCCCGCCGTTCCCGCCGGCGTATCTGGCGACAATGTACGCGGTGATCATACCGTGCATCACAAACTGATGAATCGCATAGAAATTAAGCGGCGGATAAGCAGTAACCGTAGGCACCAGAAGCGCGATCACGCTGGAGGACAGAAACGGAAATGCCAGAAGCTGCCTGGGAAGCCGGATGTCCGGCCACAGCGCGTCGATCAGGATGGTGTACTCCGCGAAGCTGCAGACATGCAGCGGGTATTCCTT
>JAFPYK010000218.1 GCA_017412265.1 Lachnospiraceae bacterium | reverse complement strand
CTTGCGGGCCAGCTCCTCCTTGCGCAGGAAGAGAAGCATCGTCTCCCCCTGATAGAAATACAGATGAACCCCGTCGTCCAGCACCTCGGTCACGGCGCTCCAGTCGGCCGCCAGGCCGATCACACCGTACCGGTAAGCGATCCCGGTATCATCCCATTCGATCCGCCGCTCCCCAAGATAGCCGGTCGGATACCGTCCCAGCTTCAGGTTCGATCGCAGCCCGTAGCTCACCATGAAGAACGGGCGGAACCAGTAGAGCAGCGCGATGATGCTGCCGGGAATCTCAAGCACATAGAAAATGCGCAGGAACGTTCCGAAACTCACGGTCCCGGTGATTCCGGAGACAAGTCCCCAGACGCCGCCTGCCGCGCACACGAGGATCACCGCCAGGTAGATCCAGGTGATCGGATTCCTCATCCGGATCCTGCGGCCGCGGATCGTCTCCACGCGGGCTGCCGCCAGCGCGTCCTCCTCCGAAACCGTACAGACAAGCCGATTGGCCTGTGCCCCCAGAAGCGGCCCGATCTCCGTCATCCGGGACCTCGCGTTGGCCTCCTGGGCCCTTCTCGCGATCTCGGACAGAGTCGCGGCCGTCCCGCCGAAGATTCGCATCGGCACAGCCTCCACGGCACCGTTAATCAAGTAAAACAACACACTCTTGTCGTTATGATTGACCCTCGCGAGCCCCTCATAGCCGACCCTCGTGCACACCCCCGCATACTTAAACTGCACGTACCTCTCATTCATCTCGAACTCACGCGGCCCGATCACGCCCGGGGAGATCCTCCCCAGGCGTTCTCTGACCGGAAAAGTAAGAGTCGGAATCAATCTCGGACTGTAATTCAGCAGCAGGAGTACCACAGCCGCGCCGCCCGCGCCGTAGGCAATGCTGTCATTTGCAGCGATGCTGGCGCGAAATGTCGCGGTGTTCAGGTATACAAGCACACCGATAGCAAGGAAAAGCACGAGCGAGACCAGGCCCGGGCCTTGATGGGCATTTGCTTTCTGGAGGACCTCCGCCTCCAGATAATCCTGCCGGGTGAAATCATACGTTTTCCCCATGCCTTCCCTCCTTTCCGGTTTAGATCAGGGACTTGCCCTTCCGGATATTGTTGACCAGCGCCATCACGATCGAAGCGATCGAGATGATCAGCAGGATCGAGCTCAGCGCAGAATTCGTGAACGCCTTCCAGTAGCTGCCCAGAGAGATGATCAGGGCCCGCCGCAGGTTGGCCTCCATGATCGATCCGAGGACGAATCCAAGGACGATCGCCGCACTCGGTATCTCGAATTTCCTCATGATGACACCGATCAGGCCGCAGGCCAGCGCCACATAGAGCGAGAAGATCTCGCCGGAGTACGCGTACGTGCCCGTGAAGACCAGCGCGATGACGATCGAGATCATCACCGGCTTCGGGATCAGGACGATCCGCATGGCCGCCTTGATGCACAGGAAGCCCACGAAGAACATGAAGAAGTTCGCCACGAACAGAGCGATGAAGATACCGTAAGGGATCTCCGGGCTGTTCTGGAAGAGCAGCGGACCGCAGTGCACGTTGTGGATCGAGAAGGCCGCCAGCATGATGGCCGTCGAGTTCGATCCCGGGATGCCCAGGGCCAGCAGAGGAACCATCGCGCCGCCGGTAACCGCGTTGTTCGCGCTCTCAGGAGCCGCGATACCACGCGTATTGCCCTCGCCGAAGCCGCCCTCCTTCGCGTAGATCTGCTTCACAGAGGTGTAAGCGAGGAAGGAAGCCGCCGTCGCGCCCGCGCCGGGCATAACGCCGATGACGGTACCCATCGCGGAACATCCGAAGAGCTGAGGGATCAGCCTCTTGATCTCCTTCCACTTCGGGAAGCTCATATCCGGCTTCTCATCCGTCAGCTGCAGATCACTGCCGGTATGAATCACCTGCGCCTGCTCGAACATCTCGGTGATCGCGTAGAGGCCCATCATCAGGGCAACCATCGAGATACCGTTGTTTAAGTCACGCAGGCCCAGCGTGTAACGCTTCGCGCCCGTAAATGAGTCGAAGCCGATGGTGGACATCAGGATGCCGATAAATCCGGCCAGGATGCCCTTAAATACATTTTTCTCACCCAGGGAGCACACCATGCTCAGGCCCAGGAAAGCCAGTGCGAAATACTCCGCAGGTCCGAAAGCCAGCGCCACCTTCGCCAGCGGAACTGCCGTGAAGAGCAGAACCAGGGCGCCGAAGAGTCCGCCGAAACAGGACGCTATCAGTGAAGTGTACAGGCCCAGTCCCGGCTTGCCTTTCTTCATCAATGGATAGCCGTCGATGACCGTACAGGCCGCGGCGTTGGTGCCCGGCGTGCCGATCAGAACGGCAGGGATGGATCCGCCGTACTCGCCGCCGCAGTAGACGCCGGCCAGCATCATGACGGCCACGGTGTGATTCATCGAATACGTAAACGGAAGCAGCAGGGCCATCGCGATGGTCGCGTTGATGCCCGGAATCATGCCTCCGATGGTGCCCCATGCGACGCCGAAAGCGATCAGCAGAAGGGCTTGCGGTGTAAATACAGTCTTAACACCCTCAAGAATACTCTGAAACATCTCTGATCTCCTTTACAGACGAGGCATAAACGAGTTGATAAATTTACGCATGAAGCCCAGCGGCAGGTTCACCCGCAGCAGGGAATAGAACAGCAGGAATAAAACCAGGGTTCCGATCAGGCTGATCAGTACAATCTGCTTCACATTCCGGCTCCCGCAGATCACCAGAATCGCCGCGATCAGCAGAGGCGTCGCGAGCAGATAGCCGATCAGAGGCAGGATCAGGATGTAGACGATGCAGGCTGCCGACAGAAGCCCGATCACGCGAAGCTCCACCACGGTCACCAGCGGCTTTTCCGCCTTCTTCTTCTGGAAGAATCCGCCCACGGACAGAATCAGTCCGAGAAGGATGATTCCCACGCTCAGAATCTTCGGAATAGCGCCGGGACCGGCCGGATCCGATGCGAAATACATCGGCCAGGTCGTCGCACTGTAGAAACAGATGCCCCCAAGCAGAACGAACCCGAGTCCCAGATAACGGTCGGTACGATCAAACACAGCTTTTCTCTCCTTTTTCGACATTGTCCCACAGCAGCAGCCTGCCGTGGGACAATGCAGCGTATTAAGTCAGATTCAGACCAGTCTTAGTTGTTGACTTCTTCCAGAGACTTCTTCAGCATCTCGGTCTGGTCAGCCATCAGCTTCATGGCGTCGTCGCCTTCATGCCACTCGACAAGCAGGCCGTTGGCAGCAACATACTCCTTGAAGGACTCCTCATCCAGCATCGCCTTGAGCTGAGCGCGGATCGCGTCCACAACGTCCTGAGGCATATCCTTCGGTCCGAGGATACCACGGATCTTGGTGACCTCGATCTCGCCGTGGCCCAGCTTCTCCATGGTAGGGGTATCCTCATAGCCCTCAACCGTCAGCGGGTTGAAGGAAGCAAGGATCTTGACGTCGCCGGCTTCCGCAGCCTCGGCAAGCTCAGCGAACTCACCGATCGCGGCATCCAGATGTCCGCCCATCAGAGAAGCAGCCGTATCGCCGCCGCCCTCGAAAGGAACCAGGTTGATGTCGATGCCGAAAGCCTTCTCAACTTCCATACCGGCAACGAAACCAAGCTCACCGGCAACACCGCCGGCCCAGCTCTGCGTTCCGGGAGCCGCCTCGGCAGCCTTCACCAGATCTTCAAAGGTGTTGTAAGGGCTCGAGCCGGGAACCGCGATAACCATAGGGTCAACCAGCAGGATCGCGATGGGGGTGAAGGACTCATAGTTGACATCCATCTCATTCATCAGAGGGCTCGTCAGAATGGTGGAAGAGATGCCCAGAAGGGTGTAGCCGTCCGGCTCAGCCTTCGCGGTGTACTCCCAGGCAACAGCGCCGGAGCCGCCGGGCATGTTGTTGACAACCCAGCCTTTGTGCTTGATCTTGCCCGCATTGGCCAGATTGGTCAGAGCCTTGTCAAACGCACGGATCATGATGTCGCCGCCGGAACCGACGGAAGAATGATAGACAACCTCAACTTCCTTCTCCGGATAGTTGGAGCCCTTGTTCTCCTCCTCCTTCTTGCCTCCGCAGGCGGTGAGGGAACATACCATTACCAGAACTAACAGCAGTGCAAGTAAACGCTTCATTTGTTTCTCTCCTTTTTTTGTTTGTTTATTGCTACGTTCCTAACGGAAGTCAATGGGATCGGCGCCCTGAGGCGCCGGACGGATGCACCGCCCTTTAAAAGAGGCTGCAGACGTAGGCCCCGAACTCCTTCGTGCCCGCCGTGCCTCCGAGATCCGGCGTCAGAACCTTCTTCTCGGTCATCACCCGGGTCATCACATCTTCAATGTCCTGCGCGGCCTTCATGCCTGCCTCATCCTGCCGCTGGTTCGCCAGCCAGGAGAGCATCATCTGCGCGGACATAATCATCGCGTAAGGATTCGCGATGTTCTTGCCGGCAATATCCGGAGCCGAGCCGTGCGTGGCCTGCGCCATCACATACTTCGGTCCCACCGACAGCCCGGGCGCCAGGCCCAGCCCGCCGATCAGGCCCGCGGCCTCATCTGACAGGATATCGCCGAACATGTTCGTGGCCACCACCACGTCATAGCGGGTGGGATCCATGAGCATCTTCATGGCAAATGTATCCACCACACAGGTCTCGAACTCGATGTCCGGATAATCCGCCGCCACCTCGCGGCACGCGTCCAGGAACAGCGTGCAGCCCAGCTTAAAGACCGTATTCTTGTGGATCGCAGTCACCTTTTTCAATTTATTTCTCTGTCTGGCCAGCTCGAACGACGTCCGGGCCGCCATCTGAGAATTACGCCTCGTGATCACGCGCAGCGAGAGCGCCATGTCCGGAGTCGGCATACAGTCGCTCGTCCCCTTGAACATGTTGCGGTCGGGCTGGAAGCCCTCGTTATTCTCGCGGACAATGATCAGGTCCGTGTTGTCATTGATGCACGGAATACCCTTGTAGGCCTTCGCCGGGCGGATGTTGCTTACCAGGTCGAAGTCCCGGCGCAGAATCGGGTGCGGGTTGATGCAGTTCGGGTCCTTCGGATACGCCATGTGCCCGATCGGTCCCAGAATCCATCCATCCAGCTCAAAGAGCGTCTGGTACGTGCTCTCCGGCAGCGAATGCCCGTTCTCCAGGAACGACTTATAGCCGATCGGGAGAGGCACCCAGTCGATCTGGATCTCCGGATAATTGGCCACCGCGGCCTTCAGCACATCCACCGCGACCGGAACGATCTCCAGCCCGATATCGTCGCCCAACAGAATGCCCAGCCGGTAATTACTCATCTTTCTTATTCCTTCTCTTCTCCACATCTTCCGCGATCAGGTCCGCGCAGCGCACCTGGTTGAAGATACCGCAGTAGCAGAACGTCGAGAGACGGTCCGCGCCCTCCTGAGGCGTCATCCGGCCCTTGTCCACCTGGTCGATGATGTACTCCACGAATTTCGGAGGGATCATATGATGTCCGCACATCGTGGTGATCGCCAGCGTATCCTCATCCGGAAGGATGCCCTTGTTGCCCCAGACACCCAGGGAATAGTTAATCGAATGAGGCGTCACACCCGCCGCGTGGCAGCACGGAATCACTTCCGAGAACACGCCCGTGATGATGCAGGACTGGTCGATGTCCGCCTCCTTGACCTCCTTCAGGAAGCCGATCACCTGCTCCGGCTTCGTGAAGACGCCGCGGATTCTCGACTTGTCCGTGATGTGGTCCTTGATGTCCTGCGGGTCAAATCTCGTGATCGGGCCGGTCTTCACATCGCCCCAGTTCTCCGAGCCCTGGCGCTCCGCCGCGTTGATGTAAACCATCATCTTCGGCTTGATGTTCTTGTCATTGACACCCTTGGTCTGGTACATGAACCAGACAAAATCCTTCTTCTGCGACTCGATGTCGCCGCTTCTATGTAATGAATGAGACATAGTATCGTTCCTTTCTTTCAGAATGCTCGGTTGACGCGGTCACATCAGTCCAGGCACAGAGGCTTGCCCAGGCCCACATTCACCTTCCCGCGGTAAGGACGCGGGATACCCAGATCATCCAGAGCCTCGAGATTCGGGTTGTAGCCGTTCTCGTCCACACGCATGATCAGGCCAAGCGAGAAGACCGTCTCGATCTCGCCGGAAACCTTCTGCAGGGCTCTCATGACGTTCGGGAAATCCTCATCCGCGCAGTTGCCCTCGATGATCACCGAAAGCGTGCGGTAGTTCAGGACCTCATCCTGCAGCTTGCCCGTGCTCACATCCGTCATCAGCGCCGCCAGAGGCGTGCACTCCGGGCCCTCCAGCTTCACGCCGGCCGCCGCAATCGCCATCGCGATCTTCTCTACGTCATAGAAACGACATCCCGCGCCGGGACGCCCGACGTCGATACAGAAGCCCACACGGCCCTTCTTCACGCGCCCGGTCACATCGTTGGTCTTGACCTCCTCCGTGCCTCGCCCGGTCACGCCGGTCACACCGTGGTTCTCGCAAGGGTCGCTCATCGTGTGGCAGAACTGCTGATAATAGTCCATCTCCACCGGCTGGATCGCGTCTCTCGGACATACATGCTGTCTCATACAGACATAGCAGTCCACGCACTCATCACTCGCGATGTAGCATTTTCTCTTCTCGGCATCATACTTGATGGCATCCACAGAACAGTACTTCTGGCACTGTCTGCAGCCGACACATTTTTCACTGATAATCTGTGCCATGTAATTTCCTCCTACTTCTTAACTTTTGCCTCAATGCAGGAAATAAATCTGTCAATAGTTTCCTTTTTTCATCACAATCACAAGGTACCATTTGCTTTTTTGGTGCTTTTATTCTACAATATTCCTAACAGGGGCGTAAAGCACCGCAAAGTTATACTGTAATATAACCATTGTCTATATTTCGTTGGTCATACCGGAAAGGATTTCACATCATGATAGAATGCAAAGACATCGATTACGTCCTGGCCATCGCCAAGCACGGAAACATCTCCAAAGCCTCCGAGGAACTCTTCATCTCCCAGCCGGCCCTCACCAAATACCTGAAGACCCTCGAGACCCGCCTCGGTATCGAGCTCTTCTACCACGACCGGCGCCCCCTGACCCTGACCCCGGCCGGCGAGCTCTACATCAGCTACTCGAAGCAGATCGCCGTCCTCAAGAACAACCTGGAAAATGAACTCACAGACTACAAGCACGAAGAGATGCCGGAACTCCATGTGGGCTTCTCCTGCACCGAGATCCGCCCCTACATCTTCTCCGCGGTCCAGAAGATGCGCCACGACTTCCCGAAGGTCAACCTCGTCCTCACCGAGCTCCGCTCCCAGGAGATCGAGCGCCGCTTAAAGATCAGCCAGCTGGACATCGGCTTCATCACCCTGCCCAAGCACGACCCGGACATCGACGCCATGCTGATCATGGAAGAAGACATCCTCCTCGGCATCCCCGCCGACCATCCCCTGGCCGGCATGGGCACCCCCTACCTCTCCAGGGAATTCCCCCTGATCGACCTGAAGCTCTTCCGCCACGAATCCTTCGTCCTGCGCGAGCGCGGCACACGCTTCTCCGAGACCGTCGCCCGCCTCTTCGAGCAGGCCGGCTTCACGCCGAACGTCGCCGTCACCGCCCGCAACAACCTGAGCGCGATCGAATTCGCGGAGGTCTGGGGCCTGTGCGTCCTCACGACCCGCGCCTTCATCAACAACCTGCGGACGCCCGGCAGCATGCGCTTCTTCATCGCGGGCCCCACGCCCGAACAACTCTCCATCGGCCTTGCCAAATACCACGGCAACCCTCTCTCGGTCACTGCGAACAACCTGATCTCGCTGATCAACGAAGAACTCCTGCGAGACCATCGGTGATCCGGACCCCTCAAGAACAGAAAATGGGCGGCAAAACGTCTTCACGTTTTGCCGCCCATTAATGATCTCAGGCCGTCATCTCTTCTGCAGCAGATGCACTGCGAATCCTCCGATCTCCTCCTCGAGATAGATATTCGACAGCCGCCCGTCGACGTACTTCTCCGTCCCGTGCCGCAGCTTGACGCCCTTCTTCTCCAGCCACTCCGCTGCCCGCGCCGCGTTGTTCGTGCGGATGCCCAGGTGCCCGTGCGTGCCCAGCTGCATGAACTTCATGACCTCAATCGAAGACGTCGAATAGAACGAATTGCCCCGCGGATTGTCCGTCGCAGGGAAGCCGAAGAGCTCCGTAAACCGCCCCGAGACTGCCCTCGTCCCCTCAATGTCCGGGCAGTTGATGCCCACGTGGGCAAATGTGAATCCCAGCACCGCCGCGTGCAGTTCGCGGCACGTATTCTCCACCGTGCGCAGTTCCATCGTGCGGATCCAGTCCGTCTCCACCGAGGCCACCACCGGCGAAGCCGTAAGCTCCCCGATCACCGCCGGATCCGTGATCTCCGCAGGCACCAGGAACGGCTCGCTCAGATACGTCCGGTACGGCTTCAGCTGCTCCTGCACCCTCTTCGCAGGATCCAGCCGGATCTTCGCCCCGTCGGCTCCCAGGTCCCTCGCCTGAATCACCTCCGAGAGCGTCTCGCAGTGAACGATCACCTCGACGCCAAGCTCTTTCGCCTCCGATATCATCGCCTCCGAAAACTCACACAGCATGACAAACTGCGCCCCGGCCTTCACCGCCGCGCGCAGCTCCTCCGGCGTATGAATCGCACATGCGCCGACCGTCATCTCCGGCACCTCCCGCCGGATCGTCTCGATGGCGAGAAGCCCCTCGCCGCGCACATCCATCACCACATTGCAGACCTCGCCCGCGAGCATCGCCCGCGCGGTCTCTGCCGCGTCCCCCACATTCTCCAGATAAAACCGCGGAATCACACCGCTCTCCTGATAAGCACACTTCATGCCGCTCACCTCTCTTCGCCTTCCACAGCACATTTCATGCCGAACAAACCATTTCTTTTCACATTCAACCTATCATATTCTTTTCAGAGAGGTCAACGCACCAGAAGATATATCATTCTATATCCTGCGGTTATATCCGGGAAATGCATCCGAACCCCCTTCTCTCTGGCTAGGTACTCATTCCAGACACACTTCCCTCTTCGACTCCCAGAGCCAGGGGATATGGCAGGCGACTCCCAGACTAGCAAGACCAGGTAAGCGTCATG
>JAFPYK010000217.1 GCA_017412265.1 Lachnospiraceae bacterium | reverse complement strand
TGTGCGAGCACCTTCTCCTCCTCCTCATTCTCATCCTTCTTCAGGTACGAGGTGTCCGGCGCCTGGTTCAGGTCGAAGAGCGAGAGCTGATTCTCCATCACGTTGCGGGTCCGCCGGCTCGCGCTATGTCCCTTCTCGTCCTGGTCCTCCAGACGGTCCGCGATCTCCCTGGCGCGCTTGAGCACCGCCTCCGGCACGCCGGCAAGCCGTGCGACCTGGATACCGTAGCTCCGGTCTGCGCCGCCCGGCTGAATCTTGCGCAGGAAGATCACCTGGTCGCCCTGCTCCTTGACCGCGACACAGTAGTTGTGCACGCTGTCAAGCTTGCCCTCCAGCTCGGTCAGTTCATGATAATGTGTCGCAAAGAGGGCCTTCGCGCCCAGCTTGCGCTTATTTGCGATATATTCGACGACCGACCAGGCGATGGAAAGCCCATCGAACGTCGATGTTCCCCGGCCGATCTCGTCGAGGATCAGCAGGCTGTTCCTCGTCGCGTTCCGCAGGATGTTGGCCACCTCGGTCATCTCCACCATGAAGGTGCTCTGGCCGCTCGCCAGGTCATCCGACGCGCCGACCCTGGTAAAGATCCGGTCGACGATCCCGATGTCTGCCGAGGATGCCGGGACAAATGATCCGACCTGCGCCATCAGGACGATCAGGGCCGTCTGCCGCATGTAGGTGGATTTGCCTGCCATGTTCGGTCCGGTGATGATCGAGATGCGGTGGCTGTCATTGTCCAGATACGCGTCATTGGGCACAAACTGGTCGTGCTCGATCATCAGCTCGACCACCGGATGTCTCCCGTCCTTGATCTCGATCCGCCCCTCGGTGTTAAGCTGCGGCCGCACATACTGGTTGCGCATGGCGACCACAGAGAGCGAACAGAAGACGTCCAGCCGGGCGAGCGCCGCCGCGGTCGTCTGGATCCGGTCCATCTTGCCCGCGATCTCGTCCCGCAGCTGCGAGAAAAGCTCGTATTCCAGCACATTTAACCGGTCCTCCGCCCCGAGGATCTGATCCTCCAGCTCCTTGAGCTCCGGCGTGATATAGCGCTCGGCATTGGTCAGCGTCTGCTTGCGGGTCCAGGTATCCGGTACCAGGTCCTTGTAGGAATTCGTGACCTCCAGGTAGTAGCCGAAGACCTTGTTGTATTTGATGCGCAGGTTCTTGATCCCTGTCGCTTCTCTCTCCTTCTCCTCGATCTGCGCGATCCAGGACTTGCCGTTCTTGCTGAGCGACCGCAGGCGGTCCACCTCTTCGCTGTAGCCGTCACGGATGAAGCCGCCCTCTCTGAGGGAGAGCGGAGGCTCTTCGACGATGGCTCTCTCGATCAGCTCCCGCAGGTCCTCCATCGCGTCGAGCTCCTCGTTGGTCTGCGCAAGCAGCGCGCCGCTTACCTCCTCCAGAAGCATCTTGATCGGAGGAATCATCGCAAGTGACCCGGACAGTGCGATGAAGTCCCGCGCATTGGCCGTGCGCAGAGATACCCGCCCCATCAGGCGTTCCAGGTCATAGACCGGCCCTAAGTACTCCCGGATCTCATCCCGCAGGATCGGCTGGGCATTCAGCTCGTCGATCGCGTCGTAGCGCGCGTTGATCGCGCCTGCGTCAATCAGCGGCTGCTCCAGATAGCTTCGCATGAGCCTCGCGCCCATCGCGGTCTTCGTCTTGTCCAGCACCCACAGGAGCGACCCTCTCTTCAGCTTCTCCCGCAGCGTCTCCGTCAGCTCCAGGTTCCTTCTCGCGGCACTGTCCATCACCATGAACTCTCCGGTCTCATAGGTGTGGATCTGCCGGATATGCTCCATCGAATTCTTCTGCGTCTCCAGAAGATAATTCATCACGGCTCCCGCGGCAAGCAGCCCGCTCCGGTAGTCGCCGAGCCCCAGTCCGCCCAGGCCGGATACGTGAAAATGATCCTTCAGCACCCGCTCGCAGGTCTGCCGGTCGGTATACCATTCCTCCAGCGTGCTCACCGCGATATTGAGCCGGAAATGCAGCTCGTCAAGGTCCATTTCCCCGGACCGCACCGGCTCGTTGCAGATGATCTCGCTCGGCGAGAACTTCTCGATCTCGTCCAGCACCTTGCTCTCCTGCGCGACCTCGGTCACATAAAACTCGCCCGTGGTCAGGTCCACCGTCGCGATCCCGTAGATCAGGTTCTCCAGCACGATGCCCATGAGGAAATGGTTGCGCCCTTCCTCAAGAGACATCTCGCTGATGTCCGTGCCCGGCGTGACGATCCGCACAATCTCGCGCTTGACAAGCCCCTTGGCCAGCTTCGGGTCCTCCATCTGCTCGCAGATGGCCACCTTGTAGCCCTTGCGCACCAGGCGGCTCAGATAAGAATCCACCGCGTGATAAGGCACGCCGCACATCGGAGCCCGCTCCTCCAGGCCGCAGTTGCGCCCGGTTAACGTCAGCTCCAGCTCCTTCGACGCCGTCACCGCGTCATCGAAGAACATTTCATAAAAATCGCCGAGGCGATAGAATAAGATACAGTCTTTGTATTGATTCTTCACTTCGAGATACTGCTGCAACATCGGAGTGATCTTGCTCAGGTCCAGTTCCATAGCTCCTCGCTGTTATATTCTCCTCTTGGATAGATACCTATAGACCGTAATATTATACCACAAAATGCCATGAAAAAGGCCGGTGAATCGAATTCTTTTCAAAATTCTTCTCACCGGCCGTATCCGTCTCTTCCACAGGGTCAGTCGTTGATATAGCGGACCGCCTTCGTGGGTGTGCGGTAATTGATGTTGGAAATCTTGATGCCGCTTCTGGCATTGCTCGCGTGGATGACCTGGCCGTTGCCGATATACATGGCCACGTGATTGATGCCGGAGCTGTTGGAATAGAATACCAGGTCGCCGGGCTTCAGGCTGCTGATCTTGATGGTCTTGCCTCCCTTGGCCTGATTGTACGAGGTTCTCGGGATATCATATCCGAAATGCTCGTAGATCCGCATCGTGAAGCCGGAGCAGTCGGTGCCCTTCGTCAGGCTCGTGCCTCCCCAGACGTAACGGTTGCCCAGGAACTTCATCGCGTAGGCGACCATCGAAGAACGCTTGGAGGAGCTCTTGCTTCCGCCGGAGGATCCCTTCGAGGAATCCGACGAGCTCTCCTTCTTCGTCTCCTTCTCCGGTTCCGGCTCGTGGTAGACGACCGCCTTCTCCAGTTCATAGGAGATCGTCACATAGTCGGTGTTGATCCATGCTTCGTCGTCGTCCACCGCGATCTTCGCCCATCCGTCGCCCTTCTTCAGGATCTCGAACTCTTCGCCCTCGTCCAGAAGCGCCACGATCTTGCTCTCGGTGTTCGCCTCTTCTCTCGCCCGAAGCGTCTCCGCCAGGACGATGATCTTCTCGGTGCCGACCTTCTCGGCGGTTGCCGCGACCTTATCGCCCGAGATCACATAATCCATGCTGACCCAGCCGGTGACCGGGCCGGATTTGATCTTAACCCAGGATTTATCCTTGTTGTAGTCCAGGATCGTTCCGCCGCCGTACTTCGGCAGCTTGCCGATGACCTTGGCTTCGGTGCTGGCCTTCTCGCGGATATTGAGAACACTGGCCGTGGAAATGATCATGTTGTTCCATTTCCGCGCCTGCACCGCGTCCACGATCTCCTTCTGCTCCTGCTCATAGGTCTTGGCGGGGGCGTCAACGTCATAATTATCGTACTGGATGTTCTGCGTATCTTCCATCATAGTTGATGCGAAGATCGTCGTGACCTCTTCCGTCTCCGGCTCTTCCGCCGTCTCCTCCTGCGTCTTCGCAGTCTCCGGCGTGGTCTCCTCAGTGGCTGCCTCGGTCACCGCTTCCGCAGCCTCCTCTGCCTGCACGGGCTCCTCCTCGCGTGACGCGAAGACAGACGCCGCGGTCCAGGCCGGAACCTGCCGCTCCTCGCTGCCGGCCGTCACCTGCGGCCGGTCAAAGACCGTGCGCACGTCCTGTGCGGCAGGCTTCTGCGCCGCGAAGGAATTCGTGCCGATCAGCGCATCCGCACTGATCATCAATACCAGGCCCGCCATCAGCATGCCGCAGACGCCGGCCAGTTTCCATCTATCTTTCATCAGACTCACCTCGAAAAGCTTCGTAAGTTTGTTACAAATCTGTTAAGAATTAGCAGTATTATTGTAACAACTTGATTTTAGCCTGTCAATAGCCCGAGACCCGGTTTTGCCCGGTTTTTCAAGGTTTTCCGGCATTTTTCGAGGTGTTTTCCGCCATCTTCCCCGGAAATATAAACATCCGGCAGAATCTCTGCCGGATGCCTCACATCATCTGATCTTCTCATGCCTCCCGCTCAAACGGGAAGGTGATGCCCCACTGCCTGCGCACGTTGGTCATGATCTCCATCACGTCGGTCGTGTATTCCATGGTCCGGTCCTCAATCTCTCCGTTCAGGACGCGGTCGACATACTCCGCCTCATACTGCAGCGCTTTGGCAGTCTCACCGGCCTCGATGGTCTCCACGCGGCTGTCCTCCGTCAAGGTGACCGTCGCGCGGTCCGCCCTCGGATAATTGCCCACCGTGATAAATCCGTGCTCGCACGCGATGACGCCCTGCTTCGGCTGCTTCGCGCGCATCGTCAGGGCGATCACCGCCATCTCGTCATCCTTGTTCTTCAGGATGATTCCGCTCGACTCGTCCACGCCGGTCTCAAACCGCTTCACGGTCGTCAGCACGACGTCCGGCTGGCTCTTAAGGAAGGGCCTTACGAAGGACAGCGCGTACACGCCGATATCCAGAAGCGCTCCGCCCGCCAGGTCCTGGTTGAAGAAACGGTTCTTCACGTCATATTCCTTGCAGCTGCCGAAATTGACCTGGATCATCTTGACCGGGCCCAGCCGGCCGGAATCGATGAGCTCATGGATCTTGTCATAGAGCGGCATGTGATAGATGGTCTGCGCCTCGAAGATCTTCACGCCCTTCTCCGCCGCGAGCTTCTTCATATCCTCCAGCTGCTCGCTGCAGACCGTGATGGCCTTCTCGACCAGGATATTCTTGCCCTGCGCCAGCGCCTTCATCGCCCACTCATAATGGCTGCTGTGCGGCGTCGCGATATAGACCACGTCAATCTCCGGATCCGCCAGCAGCGCTTCATACGTGGTATAAGCCTTCTGCGCGCCGAAGCGCTCTCTCCAGGCCTCCGCCTTGCCGGGCTTCTCACTTGCAAATGCATAGATGCCGATGCCGGCATCCACGAGGGCCTGCGAAAAATCTCCGCCGATCCATCCAAGGCCCAGAATCCCCCAGTTGATCTTCTTCATCTCGAATCTCCTTTCCATCTCCGGCCCATCACGGCGCCGGCGTACCGAACTGATTCTCTGTCCCTGCAAGCAGCCTCTTGATATTGTCCTTATGCCGCAGGAAGGCCAGAGCGCAGATCAAAAGCGTGATCACAAGCATCCAGATAAAATCCGGATGGCTGTGATAGAATATCGCGATCCCCACAGGGAGCAGTACCGAAACCACCAGCGACCCCAGCGAGACATAGCGTGTAAATACCAGGATCAGCAGGAAGACAATCAGCTCCGGAAGCATCAT
>JAFPYK010000216.1 GCA_017412265.1 Lachnospiraceae bacterium | reverse complement strand
GATCTGCCGGGCTACGGCTATGCGAAGGTTTCTCAGGCGGAGCGCGAGAAATGGGACCCGATGATCGAGCGATATCTTCTCGGGTCGAAGCAGCTGAAGGTTGTCTTCCTGCTGATTGACATCCGGCACGAGCCGGGAGCCAATGACCGGCAGATGTACGAGTGGGTGTTAAGCCGCGGGTACGAGCCGGTGATCATCTGCACGAAGGCGGATAAGATCAGCCGCGGGGCGAGGCAGAAGCATCTCAAGGTGATCCGGGAGAGCCTCTCGTGTGTGAAGGGGACGAAGATGTTCACATTCTCCGCGCAGACGAAGGACGGAAGAGACGAGCTGTGGGCATATATTGAAAGCCTGCTGACGGAACCGGAGGCGGAACCGGAGGAAGCCTGACCGGTTTGGGGGTTGGCCGCTGTGACGGCCGGATAGGAGTCTGAAATGAGTGTTGCAGTCATTGACTATGATGCCGGTAATCTGAAGAGTGTGGAGAAGGCTCTGGTACGCGTGGGCGAGAGCCCGGTGCTGACCAGGGATCCCCAGGTAATCCTCGCCGCGGACCGTGTGATCCTGCCGGGTGTCGGCAACTTCGGCGACGCGGCCGACAAGCTTCATGAGTACGGGCTGAAGCCGGTGATCGATGAGGTCATCCGCAGAGGCACGCCGTTCCTCGGAATCTGTCTCGGCATGCAGATGCTCTTCGAAGACAGCGAGGAGGCGCCGGGCGCTGAGGGCCTCGGGGTTCTTCCGGGGAGAATTCTCCGGATTCCCAAGGCGGAGGGGCTGAAGATCCCGCATATGGGCTGGAACAGCCTGCAGGTGAAGGAAGGCGCCGCGTTATTCCGCGGATTGCCCGCAGAGCCATATGTGTACTTTGTACATTCCTATTACCTGAAGGCCGGAGATCCCGATGATGTGGCGGCCAGAACCAATTATTCGGTCGATATTGACGCCTCAGTGGAGCGCGGGAACCTGTTTGGATGCCAGTTTCACCCGGAAAAGAGCGGTGATGTGGGGCTTCACATTCTCGAGAAGTTCCTGAAAACGGGGAGGAGGAGCTTATGTTAACGAAACGAATCATCCCCTGCCTGGATGTTCACGCCGGCCGGGTGGTCTAGGGCGTCAACTTCGTGAATCTGCGCGACGCAGGTGACCCGGTGGAGGTCGCCGCGGCTTATGACAGGGAAGGAGCGGATGAGCTGGTCTTCCTGGATATCACGGCTTCCTCGGACGCCAGGGCAACGCAGCTGGACATGGTCCGCCGTGTCGCGGAGCGAGTGTTCATCCCGTTTACCGTGGGCGGCGGCATCCGCACGGTCGATGATTTCCGCGCGATCCTGCGCGAAGGAGCCGACAAGATCTCTGTGAATACCGCAGCAATCCTGAATCCGAGACTGATCAGCGACGCCGCGGAGAAGTTCGGCAGCCAGTGTGTGGTCCTTGCCATCGACGCCAAGCGAAGAGATGACGGGAGCGGATGGAACATCTATAAGAACGGCGGCCGCGTGGACATGAAGATCGACGCGGTGGAATGGGCCGTACGGGCCTGTGAGCTGGGCGCCGGGGAGATCCTCCTGACCAGCATGGACTGTGACGGGACAAAGGACGGATATGACCTGGAGCTGACGAGAGCGATCGCGGAAGCGGTTCCGGTTCCGGTGATTGCTTCAGGCGGAGCAGGCAGGAAGGAGCATTTTCTTGAAGCACTGACCGAGGGCAAGGCAGATGCGGCCCTTGCGGCCTCTCTGTTCCATTACCGTGAGCTCTCGATCCGAGAGGTCAAGGATTATCTCAGAGAGAACCATGTCCCTGTCAGAATAACGGAGTGAGGTGTCGCTGTATGAGATTTTTGATTCAGCGTGTGCGTGAGGCTTCGGTCACAGTGGAAGGAGAGATCACCGGACAGATCGGCAAGGGCTATCTGGTTCTTCTGGGCGTCTGTGACACCGACACGGAGGCAGAAGCGGACCGCATGTGCCAGAAGCTCCTGAAGCTGCGGATCAACGCGGACGAGGAGGGCAAGACGAACCTGGCCCTGTCGGATGTCGGCGGGGAGATTCTCCTGGTCTCGCAGTTTACACTGTATGCCGACTGCCGCAAGGGGAACCGGCCGAGCTTTACGAGGGGCGGATCCGCGGAGCACGCGAACCGTCTGTATGAATATGTCCAGAAGAAGCTTCGCGAGAGCGGCGCGCATGTGGAGACCGGTATCTTCGGGGCGCATATGGATGTCGCCCTGCTCAATGACGGGCCGTTCACGGTTCTGCTGGATTCGGACGAGCTGTCCAGATAAAGAAGGGAGGCGCCTCACCGTGGCTGCGATTGCAAATGACTGGCTGAAGCCTTTGTCTGCCGAATTCAAGAAGGATTATTACCGGGAGCTGTACCGGTTCGTCGACCGGGAATACAAGACCTGCACGGTCTATCCGAATGCGGAGGATATCTTCAATGCACTTCATCTGACACCGCTTCATGAGGTAAAGGTTGTGATCCTCGGGCAGGATCCTTATCACGGGCCGGGACAGGCACACGGACTGTGCTTCTCGGTGAAGCCGGATGTGGAGATCCCTCCGTCCCTTCAGAACATCTATCAGGAGCTCCACGACGACCTGGGATGCAAGATCCCGAATAACGGATATCTGGTGAAATGGGCCAGGCAGGGTGTCTTGCTCCTGAACACCGTTCTGACTGTGAGAGCGCACCAGGCCAATTCTCACCGGGGCCACGGCTGGGAAGAGTTCACGGACGCGATCATAGAGGCCGTGGACCGTGAAGACCGGCCGATCGTCTTCCTCCTCTGGGGGACGCCCGCAGGCCGCAAGGCATCTATGCTTCACAATCCGAAGCATCTGATCCTCACAGCGCCTCATCCGAGCCCGCTCTCGGCTTACCGGGGCTTCTTCGGATGCCGGCACTTCAGCCGGTGCAACGATTTCCTGGTAAAGCACGGGGAGACACCGATCGACTGGCAGATTGAAGATATCTGATCTGAGTTTTCTCAGGCAATCTTATATTGAAGCTAGAAGAAGCAGCTTTCGGGCTGCTTCTTTTTTATATCTATGCAGGATTTCCGCCTGTGGAAAAGTTTCGGAAAGCCTATTGAGAGCTTTCTTCAAATGAGATATAATAACCATATTGAATGGGAGCTGAATCTATGAATCAATGGCTGAATAAACTGGAACGGAAGCTGGGCCGGCTGGCCATTCCGAACCTGATGTATTATGTAATCATCATATATGCGGCAGGAGCGATCATCGGACTGGTAGCGCCTGGCTTCTATGAGATGTATCTGTCGCTTGACATCGGACGAGTGCTGCACGGGCAGGTCTGGAGGCTTGTGACCTTCCTTCTGCACCCGTATCCGTTCTATTCCCTGGCCAGTATCTTCTGGCTGGTGATCGAGCTGGCACTGTATTACTATATCGGACGGAGTCTGGAGCAGATCTGGGGCACTTTCCGTTTCAACCTGTATTACCTGTCCGGCGTTTTTTTCAATATCCTGGCGGCACTGATCCTGTATTTCGTCTTCGGCGATATGATCTACCCGGCCGGCCTGACCTATATCAGCCGGTCGCTGTTCATGGCATTTGCCGTGGTATTTCCGGACGTGCGTCTGTATGTGATGTTCATCATCCCCGTGAAGATGCGCTGGCTTGGTTATCTCTACGGCGCTTATCTGGGCTATGACATCGTCACCTACGCGATGCAGGGGACGAAGGAGGGCATCGCGATGGCGGTGGCGATCATCGTTGCGGTCGCGAATTTCCTGATCTTCTTCATCGCATCGAGGAAACTCCAGAGATTCCGCCCGAAGGAGATCCACCGCAGGCAGGCATACCGGGATGAGGTGCGCAAGGCGAATAACATCGCGAATTTCCCGCGCCACCGCTGTACGGTCTGCGGCAGGACAGAGCGGGACAATCCGGACCTGGAGTTTCGTTTCTGCTCGAAGTGCGAGGGGGAACATGAGTACTGCATGGACCACCTGTATACGCACGAACATATTGTAACTTATGTAGATCCCGGGGAGGATATCCCTGAGTGAGGAGGATCTTTCAACATGATCAGATGGAGTTCGCATGCAGTCTTTGACGGTATGCTGAAAGGACGTGCAGATGCCGTGCGGCGTGGCATCGAGGGCAATCAGACCAAGGTCCCTTATTATGTGGTGACGCTGTCTTATAACCCGAGAAACCTGCTGGACATCTGGAAAGCGAAAGAACTTCATAAGCCTTATTACCGGGACAAGGATCTGGTGATCGTCGGCGTCTCCCTGACCAAGGAAGGGGCAAAGGACCTGGCCGTCCAGATCCTGGAACAGATCTATCGGAAAACCGGAGGCTTCGATCTTCCGGGAAGATATGATCCGCCCCGCAGAAAGGAGAGAAGTTCATGATCAGTGTGCTTCTAACCATTCTGAAGATCATCGGCATCATCCTTCTGGTGATCCTGGGGCTGGTCCTGCTGATCCTTCTGATCGTCCTGTTCGTACCGTTCCGCTACCGGATCGACGCGGAGGGCGAGGACAAACGGTGGGAAGGCGACGCGGCCTTCGGCTGGCTGGCCTGGCTGGTATCCGTGAGGGCAGGCTTCCACGAGAAGAAGCTGAAGATTCTGGCAAAGGTCTTCGGATTCACGGTCTATGACAGTGAGAAGAAGAAGGCTGCGCAGAAGAAGGAAGAGCCGGCCGGTGACGAGAAAACGGAAGAGGATGTAACGGCGGAGGATACCGCGGATGAGAAGCCGGAAGAGAGTTCCGGCGAAGAGGAAACTCCGGCAGAGAGCCCGCCGGCAGAGGAAACATCTGAAGCGCCGGAAGAACCGGCCGCGGATGAAGAGGAGACCGACGAGGAAGAGGTCTACATCGGTTCCGAGCCGGTGGAAGAGGACGCGGATCTCTTCTCTGATATCACGGAGGCGGAAGCCGCACCCAATGCGGAGGAAACGCCTCAGGAGAAGAAAGAGATCGAATCGATCTGGAACCGGATCGACCGGATCTGGGAGAAGATCGACACGATCCGTGACAAGGCGGAGCCGGTCCTGGAATTCATCCAGGAGGATGACACGAAG
>JAFPYK010000215.1 GCA_017412265.1 Lachnospiraceae bacterium | reverse complement strand
CTCGCTCGGGCGGGGCTTGGTGATGACGATCCCGGCGGGATGATGGGTGCGAAGGACAGCCAGGACTGCCTGGGCGGCGCCCCCGTTTCCCAGGACGAGGACCTTGCGGCCTTCGATGGCGATCCCGTTGTGGACGATCATATATTCGAAGCCGCCGGCGTCGGTGTTGTAGCCGGTGAGGCGGCCGCCCCGGTTCACGATGCAGTTGACGGCTCCGATGGAGCGCGCCATGGGATCGAGACCGTCGAGGTAGGGGATCACGTCGCGCTTGTATGGCATGGTCACGTTGAGGCCGTCAAATTCGCGGGCGGCCAGGAAGGGGCCGAGCTGCTCCGGGGTCAGCTCGATCAGGTCATAGGTGTAGTCGGTGATGATCTCGTGGATGCGCTTGGAATAGCTGTGGGAGAGCCTGCTCCCGATCAGTCCTTTTCTTCCCATGGCGGTATCCTTCTTTCTGCATATTTATAAGTGAAGTGTAGCGCGGGGGAGAGGTTTCGTCCAGCCATTTCTTAAGAAAAACTAAGGGTTTTCGGGAGGGGGCGATTCTTATTGCAAAGTGACGGTTTTTTGGTATAATAAATTATAGTTTCAGAACAGATCAGGCAGGTTTTCTGCCGTAAGAGACGGAGGAAGAGACATTGGATCAGGAAGAGAACCGTGTATTAGAAGAATGCGGTAAGGTCGGTGACGTGAAGATCGCGAATGAAGTTGTCGCGACGATCGCCGGAGTTGCCGCGCTGGAGACCGAAGGTGTTGCCGAGATGGTCGGCGGGGGCAAGTGGGGCTCCAAGGGATACACCAAGGGTGTGAAGGTTACGATCAGTGAAGAGGGCGTGAGCGCAGATCTGAATCTGATCATTGCATATGGACACAGTATTCCGGGAACGGGATCGGACGTGCAGGACCGTGTGAAGACGGCCATCGAGAATATGACCGGGCTGAACGTGAACGAAGTGAACGTTTATGTGGCCGGTGTGCAGCTTGACAATCAGAGATAAGACAGTACCGGGGGCTCTCAGATTGAGGGCCCCTGTCTGCAATCCGGGATGATCCGCGCAGGAAGCGGGCATCGGGGAATTGCGGGAGTAAGGAGTGAACATGGATAAGATGACCAGAAGGCAGGCGCGTGAGCATCTGTTCCGCATGATCTTTCTGAAGGAGTTTCATCCGGCGGACGAGCAGGATGAGGTGAGGGATCTGTATTATGAGTACGCGGACCAGGCGGAGAACCTGCTGGATGAGGACCGCGAGGAGCTCTCTGCCAAGTACGCGCTGGTGGAGGAGAAGATTCCTCTGATTGATCCCCAGATCGAAGAGGTGTCCGTGGGCTGGAAGCTGAACCGGATGAGCCGGGTGGATCTTGCGATCCTGCGGCTGGCGGTTTATGAGCTGCTGTATGACGAGAAGATCCCGACCGGCGTGGCGATCAACGAGGCGGTAGAGCTGGCGAAGACGTACGGCGGCGACGCGTCGCCCAGTTTTGTGAACGGGATTCTGGCCAAGATCGCAACCAAAGGATGAGTACGGTCTATTCGGTCAGCCAGGTCAACGCCTATATCAAGGATCTGCTGCAGCGGGATTATGCGCTGGGGCGGCTGCAGGTGCGGGGCGAGGTCTCGAACCTGAAGTATCATTCCAGCGGGCATATTTATTTCACACTGAAGGACGGCGGGGGCCAGATGGCCTGCGTGATGTTCGCGTCGGCCCGCGCGGGGCTGGGCTTCCGAATGAAGGACGGCGACAAGGTGGTTGTCTGCGGAAGCATCGGTGTGTATGAGGCAGCGGGGCGCTACCAGCTGTATGCGAGGGAGATCCTGCCGGACGGGACGGGAAGCCTGTACCTGGCGTTTGAGAGGCTCAAGAAGGAGCTGGGCGAGAGAGGGCTCTTCGACCCGGCGCACAAGAAGGAGATTCCCGGCTACTGCGCGAGGATCGGTATCGTGACAGCTTCGACGGGCGCCGCGATCCAGGATATCCGGCAGATCGCCGCGAGACGCAATCCGTATGCGCAGCTGATCCTGTGCCCGGCCAGGGTGCAGGGCGAGGGCGCGGCGGCTTCGGTCGCGCGGGGGATCCGGCGGCTGGACGCGATGGGCCTGGACGTGATCATCGTGGGCCGCGGCGGCGGCTCGATCGAGGATCTCTGGGCATTTAATGAAGAAGAGACTGCGCTTGCTATCTACAACTGTAGAACACCGATTATATCAGCTGTTGGGCATGAGACAGATACAACGATCGCGGATTTTGTGGCGGATCTGCGGGCCCCGACGCCCTCGGCGGCCGCGGAGCTTGCGGTCTGCAATGTGTTCGAGATCTTCCGCAAGCTGGACCAGATCCAGAAGAGGCTGGAGTATGCGTCTCCGGCCAGCCGGCTGCAGCAGCTGAGGCAGCGGCTGATGGACCGCGAGGACCTGCTGGAGCGGGGCCTGAAGGACAAGCTGATGCGCGCCAGACACCGGCTGCAGATAGGGGCCGGGCGCCTGGAGGGCTTATCGCCCCTGAAAAAGCTCGCGGGCGGCTACGCTTTCGTGACGGATGAGAACGGGCGCGGCGTGCGTGACGGCGAGAGCCTCGCGGCGGGCGAGCGGGTCACACTGACATTTGCCGCGGCGAAGGCGAAGGCCGTGATCGAATCGGTGGAGAAGGGAGGCTTCCATGGAGAAGGAAATGACGTTGGATGAGAAGTTCCAGGAGCTTGAGAAGGTTCTGGAAGCACTGGAGGAACCGGATGTGAGTCTGGAAGAGTCGTTCCGCCTCTACCGGCAGGGGATGAACCTGGTGAAGGAAGCAAACGAGAAGATTGACCGGATCGAGAAGCAGATGCAGGTCCTTTCGGAGGAAGAGTGATGTTTGCGCTGACGTTTAAATACAAGGTTTCCCAGGTGGAGGAGATCCTGAGACGCTTCCTCCCCTCGGACGTAACCCAGCAGCGGGTGATCGCGGAGGCGATGGAGTACGCCCTGATGGGCGGCGGCAAGAGGCTTCGCCCGATCTTCATGGCGGAGGTCTATGAGCTCTTTGGCGGAACGCAGGAGGATGAGATCCAGCCGTTTATGGCCGCGATCGAGATGATCCACTCCTATTCGCTGGTGCATGACGACCTGCCGGCGATGGATAACGACGATTACCGCAGAGGCCGGGAGACGACGCACAAGGTCTACGGCGAGGCGATGGGAATCCTTGCGGGCGACGCGCTGCTCAACTATGCCTTTGAGACCGCGTGCAAGGCGTTTGAGACGACGCAGGATCCGGCGAAGGTGGGCCGGGCGGTACGGACGCTTGCGGAAGGCGCGGGGCTCTACGGGATGCTCGGCGGGCAGGTCGTGGATGTTGCCATGGAGGGTAAGCCGCTGACCGAGAAGCAGATTGATTTCATCTACCGGCTGAAGACCGGCGCGCTCATCGAGACGGCCATGAAGGTGGGAGCGATCCTGGCCGGGGCGTCGGATGAGCAGGTGGAGACCATCGGGAGAATCGCCATGGATATCGGCATGGCCTTCCAGATCCGGGACGACGTGCTGGACGTGGAGGGAGACACCGAGAAGATCGGCAAGCCGGTGGGCTCGGATGAGAAGAACGGGAAATGTACCTATGTGACGCTCTTCGGTCTGGAGGAGGCGAAGAAGAAGGTCGAGGAATACTCGGACCGCGCGCTTCTAGCTTTCACCATTCTGGAGGAGGATACGGGGCGCAACGAGTTCCTGGAGGAGCTGATTGTGGCCCTGATCGCCAGGGAGCGCTGAGAATCAGATATGACGAGTAATTTGCTGGATCAGATCCGGGAGCCCAACGATATCCGGAAGATCCCCAGGGAGCAGTACGGGGCGCTGGCGCAGGAGATCCGGGAGTTCCTGATCGAAAAGGTGGGAGAGAACGGGGGCCATCTGGCTTCCAATCTGGGAATTGTGGAGCTGACGATGGCTCTGCATCTGGTGATGACATTTCCCAGGGACAAGATTGTCTGGGATGTGGGACACCAGGCTTATGTGCACAAGATTCTGACGGGGCGCAAGGACGGCTTCGACAACCTGAGGCAGTTCGAGGGGCTTTCGGGCTTCCCGAAGCGGACCGAGAGCCGGTGCGACGCGTTCGGCACGGGGCACGGATCGACGTCGGTGTCGGCGGCTCTGGGACTGGCGGCGGCCAGGGATCTGCGCGGCGGGCATGAGAAGATCTGCGCGGTGATCGGCGACGGCGCGCTCTCGGGCGGCATGGCCTACGAGGCGCTCAACAACGCGGCGCGGCGGCAGAAGAATTTCGTGATCATATTAAATGACAATACGATGTCCATCTCGAAGAATGTGGGCGGCATGGCGACGTACCTCGCGAAGGTGCGGACGAATCCGCGCTACAAGGCGCTGAAGGTGAACGTGGAGAACCTCCTGACGAAGATTCCGAAGGTGGGCTGGGATATGGCGGTCTACATCAAGAATCAGAAGGAGGCCATCAAAAAGCTGGCCATCCCGAACATGCTTTTTGAGGACATGGGCCTGACGTATATCGGGCCGATCGACGGGCATGACGTGATACAGATGCGGGATGCGCTGCGGGGCGCGTTCCTGCTGGAGGAGCCGGTGATCGTCCACGTGGTGACGAAGAAGGGCAAGGGCTATCCGTTCGCGGAGCAGAATCCTTCGAAGTTCCACGGGATCGGGCCGTTTGATCCGGAGACCGGAGAGCCGACGTTCTGCGGGGGAACGACCTGGACACAGGTGTTCGCGGAGGCGCTTCTTGCCGAGGCAAGGCAGAATCCGAAGGTCTGCGCGATCACGGCTGCCATGGCTTCCGGCACCGGGGTCGACGAGTTCGAGAAGGAGTTCCCGGAACGGACGTTTGACGTGGGCATCGCGGAAGAGCACGCGGTGACATTTGCCGCGGGGCTTGCCGCCGCCGGGTACCGGCCGGCCGTGGCGATCTATTCGACCTTCCTGCAGAGGGCTTATGACCAGATCCTTCACGATACCGCGCTGCAGAGGCTACCGGTGTTTTTCGCGCTGGACCGCGCAGGCTTTGTCGCGCATGACGGGGAGACGCACCAGGGCATCTATGACCTGTCGTACCTGAATACGATTCCACGGATGACGGTGTGCGCGCCGGCCAATGAGAAGGAGCTGCGGGAGATGGTGCACCTGGGGCTGACCCAGAAGGAAGGGCCGTTCGCGGTGCGTTACCCGAGAGGGGCTGCCTGCACGGAGACGTTCGGCGAGGACGTGCCGGTGGAGAAGGGCAAGGCCCAGGTGGTCGCGAAGGGGCGTGACGTGACGCTGATTGCCCTGGGACGGATGACGGAGCGTGCGGCGCGCGTGAGGGAAGTGCTTCAGGAGGAGGATCTGGACGTCGGCCTGATCAACGCGCGGTTCCTGAAGCCGCTGGACGAGGAGGCGATCCTCGCCGCGGCAGCCGAGAGCCGGCTGATCGTGACGCTCGAGGACAATGAGCGGACCGGAGGCTTCGGCGAGAAGGTGACGGTGCTTCTTAAGCGCAAGAAACAGGACTGCGACGTGCTGGTCTGCGCATATCCGGAGACGTACCTTCCTCACGGTGATACTACAAGTGTAGAATCAAAGTATCATATGGATACAGAGAGTATTGTCAATAAGATTTTCCTTCGATTGAGTAAGTAACGGATGAAAGAACGACTGGATGTTTTGGTAGTGCAGCGGGGGCTTGCGCCTTCGCGGGAGAAGGCCAAGGCACTGATCATGGCCGGTGTCGTGCTGGTCAATGACGAGCGGGAGGATAAGGCCGGGAGCACATTCCCGACCGATGTGGAGATCCGCATCAAGGGCACGCCGCAGAAGTATGTGAGCCGGGGCGGGTATAAGCTCGAGAAGGCTCTGGAGGTCTGGCCGATCGACCTGACGGACCGGATCTGCATGGATGTCGGCGCCTCCACCGGGGGCTTCACGGACTGTATGCTGCAGAACGGCGCGCAGAAGGTTTACGCGGTGGATGTCGGGACGAACCAGCTCGCATGGAAGCTGCGGCAGGATCCGCGGGTGGTCTGTATGGAGCAGACTAATGTGCGGTATCTCACGCCGGAGATGATCCCGGAGCCGGTGTCATTTGTCTCCATCGACGTATCGTTTATCTCGCTGACGAAGGTGCTGCCCGCGATTCGGACCGTGATGCAGGACCACGCCGAGATGGCGGCGCTGGTGAAGCCTCAGTTTGAGGCGGGCCGCGAGAAGGTGGGCAAGAAGGGCGTTGTGCGGGACGCGAAGGTGCACGAGACGGTGCTGCGGGAAGTGAGCGCGTTTGCCCAGAGCGCGGGCTTTGAGGTGCTGGGGCTGTCATTTTCCCCGATCCGCGGGCCGGAGGGCAATATCGAGTATCTGATGTATCTTCGCAGGGAAGAGGCCTGCGGCGCGGAGCCGAAGGACTTCTCTGAGGAGATCCGCGCGCTGGTGGCGCAGTCTCACACGCAGCTTTAGGATTCTTGCGGCAGGCAGGGAAGGAGCAGTATGGAACATTTTTGCATCATCGCGAATTCGGACAAGGAAAATGCCGGGCGGGTGACAGAGCACATCCGCGAGTTTCTGCTGCGCAGCGGCAAGCACTGTGTGGTGACGGAGAACCGGCCGAAGAGCCCGGGGCATTACACGAATGTGCATGAGGTACCGGCGGATGCGGAATGTGTCATCGTCGTCGGAGGGGACGGAACGCTGATCCAGGCGGCCGTGGACCTGAAGGACCGGGACGTGATGCTTGTCGGGGTGAACCTCGGGACGCTCGGATTCCTGACCGAAGTGGAGGAGCAGGGGATGGACGCGGCGCTGCGGCGCCTCCTGCAGGATGATTTCCGCGTCGAGCGGCGGATGATGATGAAGGGCACCGTGGAGTGCCTGGACGGAAGCAGCTACCACGAATACAGCCTGAACGATATCATCATCTCCAGAAGCGGCTTCTGCGGCATGATCCTCGTGAAGGTCTACCTGAACGGAGACCTGATCGACACATTTGACGGCGACGGTGTGATCGTCTGCACGCCGACCGGGTCCACCGGGTACAATCTGTCCGCCGGCGGGCCGGTCATGGCTCCGCAGAGCAGGATGTTCACCATCACGCCGATCTGCCCTCACTCGCTGAACAAGCGGAGCTTTGTGGTCTCCGCGCAGGATGAGGTGACGCTGGAGATGTGCCGGCGCAAGGAGGGAGACGAGGCGGTCCTGTCATTTGACGGGCGCCTGAAGAAGGAGATCCTGGTCGGCGAGCGGGTGCATATCGAGATCGCGAAACAGGAGACCAAACTGATCCGGCTGACGGATCTGAGTTTCTTCGATATTCTTCGGAGCAAGCTGAACAAATAAGTATTACAGATAAGGGAGCGGCCGCGAGGCGCGAAGGGATGAGCAGTTATGAAAATCGGAAGACAGGCAAAGATCGTGGAACTGGTCAACACGCATGATATCGAGACGCAGGAGGAACTGGCCGACCTGCTCAATTCTGCGGGCTACAATGTGACGCAGGCTACGATCTCCAGGGATATCCGCGAGCTGAAGCTGACGAAGGTTTCGACGGACCGCGGGCGGCAGAAGTATGTGGTGCTGCGCCAGAGCGGTGACGGCATGGCAGAGAAGTATGTGCAGGTGCTCAAGAACGGCTTCCTCTCGATGGACAGCGCGCAGAACATCCTGGTGATCAAGACGGTCTCCGGCATGGCGATGGCTGTGGGCGCTGCGATCGACCACCTGAATATGAACGGGGTCGTCGGCTGCATCGCGGGCGACGATACGGTCATGTGCGCGATCCGCACCACCGACGACACGCTGAAGGTGATGCGCCAGATCAGCCGGCTGCTGGAGGACTGAAAATCCCTCTTGTGCATTGATCTTCGAAGTGCTAGAATATCAGATTGTGAAGAAAATCAGGAGGAGTATCGATTATGTCCGGACATTCCAAATTTGCCAATATTAAGCATAAAAAAGAGAAAAATGACGCCGCGAAGGGCAAGATTTTTACGGTCATCGGCCGTGAGATCGCTGTCGCGGTGAAGGAGGGCGGCGCAGATCCCGCCAATAACAGCCGTCTGCGTGATGTCATCGCGAAGGCGAAAGCCAACAACATGCCCAGCGATACCATCGCCAGAGGTATCAAGAAGGCCGCAGGCGACGCTGCTTCCGTCAACTATGAGTACGCCACCTACGAGGGGTACGGCCCTTCCGGCACGGCGATCATCGTCAACACCCTGACCGACAACCGCAACCGCACCGCTTCCAACGTGCGCAACGCATTCTCCAAGGGGCAGGGCAATGTCGGAACCCAGGGCTGTGTCTCGTTCATGTTCGATGAGAAGGGACAGATCATCATCGACAAGGAAGATTTCGAGATGGACGCGGATGATCTGATGATGCTGGCACTGGATGCCGGCGCCGAGGATTTCAGCGAGGAAGAGGACAGCTTCGAGATCATCACGGATCCCGGGGATTTCAGCGCGGTGCGTGAGGCGCTGGAGGCGGAAGGCATCGAGATGGCTCAGGCGGAGGTCACGATGATCCCGCAGACCTGGACCTCGCTGACGGACGAGGACGACATCAAAAAGATGACACGCATCCTGGATCTGCTGGACGAGGACGACGACGTCCAGAACGTCTACCACAACTGGGATGAATAAACAGTGAGACT
>JAFPYK010000214.1 GCA_017412265.1 Lachnospiraceae bacterium | reverse complement strand
TCTGGGACGGCGTGGTCTATGATTTCATCGACAATGATGATTTCTTCAGCTACGGCAACCCTTATACGAACCTGATCGACGATATCCCGAAGTTCTGCTTCTTCGCGAAGGCAGCACTCTCGGCCCTGAACTACCTGAACTGGATTCCGGACATCATCCACTGCCATGACTGGCAGGCGAGCCTGGTGCCGGTCTATCTGCGCACGATGTTCGCGGGCACGGGCGTGGGCGACGCACAGGTCATGCTGACGATCCACAACCTTCGTTTCCAGGGCGTCTACAATATCCCGACGATCCGCTACTGGACCGGACTTCCGGAGTATGTGTTCAACAAGGACGCCTTAAAGACCGGCTATGAGGACGCCAACATGTTAAAGGGCGGCCTGACCTACTCGAACATGATCATAACGGTCAGCGGCACCTATGCGGGCGAGATCCAGACACCGTTCTACGGGGAGCAGCTGGACGCGCATCTGCGCTATCATTCCGGCAAGCTTCGCGGCATCGTCAACGGTATCGACGTGGAGTAGTGGAATCCTGCGAAGGATAAGAAGCTTGCGGCTCGTTACAGCCTGGAGGACGCGATCGCGAAGAAGAAAGAGAATAAGCGGGCGCTGCAGGAAGAGCTTGGCCTCGCGTAGGATGATCACATGTTCGTGATCGGCCTGATCTCGCGCCTGACGGATCAGAAGGGCCTCGATCTGGTCAATGCGATCCTGCCGGCTCTGATGGACGGCAACACGCAGGTTGTGGTGCTTGGCACCGGAGACCAGCGCTATGAGGACGCGTTCCGGAGATTTGAGGACGAGTACAAGGGAAGTGTCTGCTCCAACATCATGTACGATGAGGGAAGAGCGCACCGGATCTACGCGGGCGCGGACGCCCTGCTGGTTCCTTCCCTGTTCGAGCCCTGCGGCCTGACGCAGCTGATCGCCATGCATTACGGCACGGTGCCGGTGGTGCGTGAGACCGGCGGACTGAAGGATACGGTGCAGCCGTACAACCAGTTTACCAATGACGGAAACGGATTCACATTTGACCGCTATGAGCCGGGCCTGCTCTTAGACGCGGTGAACCGCGCGAAGACACTGTTCTTCACCAACCGCTGGTGCTGGGACGAGATGGTCCAGAGAGACATGGCCAAGGACGTCTCCTGGGAGCAGTCTGCGAGACAGTACCGTGAACTGTATCTGGAACTGAAGCCGTGAGCTGTATGCCGCGGATGAGAGGATGAGGATCCGCAGGTGTCCTGCCCGGAGGGGCGGGCGCCTGCGGATCTCTGGTATGGGGGATGTCCCGGGAAGGAGTGTGACCTATGAAGACGATCGGCCTGATCGGAGGAATGAGCTGGGAGAGCACGGTCACCTATTATCAGGTGATCAATGAGAAGGTGAAGGAGCTGCTCGGGGGCCTGCACTCGGCCAAAATCCTGCTCTACAGCGTGGATTTTGAGGAGATCGAGCGGTATCAGGCGGCGGGCGAATGGGAGAAGAGCGCCGAGGTGCTCGCGGACGCTGCGGAGCGTCTGGAGGGCGCCGGCGCGGAGCTTCTCTTAATCTGCACGAACACGATGCACAAGGTGGCGCCGCAGGTGCAGGCTCGGATTCACATCCCGCTGGTGCACATCGCGGAGGCGACCGCGGCGGAGCTCAAGCGTGACGGGATCGCCAGAGTCGGGCTTCTCGGCACGAAATACACGATGACGCAGGAGTTCTACCGCAGAAAGGTGGAGGAGGCCGGCATCGAGGTCCTGATCCCGGAGGAGAAGGACGTTGAGACGGTGAACCGGGTCATTTACGAGGAGCTGTGCCTGGGAATTCTGCGTGAGGAGTCGCGGGAGGAGTACCGGAGAGTGATCCGGGAACTGGCGGCGCGCGGTGCGCAGGGGGTGATCCTCGGCTGCACGGAGATCGGGCTGCTGGTGGGTCCGCAGGATTCGCCGGTGCCGGTGTATGATACGACGCTGATTCACGCGCAGGCGGCTGCGTTGCTTGCGTGCGGGGAGTGAGAGAAGAAGGAATCTTACAATTAATGCAAAATAAAAAAGAGGAGCGGCCTCAGACAGGCTGCTCCTCTTTCTGGAATGCTCAATCGGATCTCGGGAATATGAAGGTGAATCAGTCTCGCTCCATGAGCGGACGGTACTCCTGCTGGGTAAACGTCGGCCGGTAAGCCGGACGGATGATCTTATTGCAGGTGTTGAGCTCTTCGAGACGGTGCGCGCACCAGCCGGCGGTTCGCGCAGTGGCGAAGATGGCGGTGTGCAGTTCGTCCGGGATGCGCAGCATCCTATAGACCAGGCCGGAGTAGAGGTCGATGTTGGCGCAGACCGGGCGGTCGGAGTTCCATTTCTCACGAAGGAGATCCGGAGACAGGCGCTCGATCGCGTCTAAGAGCATGAATTCGTCGTAGAAGTCCGTGCCTTCGGCGAGCTTTAAGGCGTTCTCCTTGAGCAGCTTCTGACGAGGGTCGGACAGGGTGTAGACCGCGTGGCCCATGCCGTAGATCAGGCCGGAGCGGTCGCCGGCTTCCTTGCGGAGAACCTTGCGCAGATACTCGCGGATCTCGTCGTCGTCCTTCCAGTCGCGGATGTTGCCCTTCAGGTACTCGAGCTGCTCGATGACCTTGTAGTTGGCGCCGCCGTGGCGGGGGCCCTTCAGGGAGCCGATACCGGCGGAGATCGCCGAGTAGGTGTCGGTCTTGGAGGAGGAGAGGACACGCACCGCGAAGGTGGAGTTGTTACCGCCGCCGTGCTCACTGTGCAGCGTCAGGCACAGGTCCAGAAGCTTGGCCTCTTCCTCGGCAAAGGTCTTGTTCGAGCGCAGCATGCGCAGGATGTTCTGGGCCGTGGAATATTCGGCCTTCGGGTTGTGCAGGTACATGCTCTTGCCGTCATAGATACGGCGCTTCACCTGGTAGGCGGCCGCCATGATGGCGGGCATGCGGGCCAGGAGCTCCATCGACTGGCGCATGACGTTGTCCAGGGAGGTGTCCTCCGGGTTCGGATCGTAGGTGTAGAGGGCCAGGACCGAGCGCGCAAGCATGTTCATGATGTTCGGGCTCGCAACCTTCATGATGATGTCCTCGGTGAAATTCTCCGGGAGCTGGTGGCACTCGGAGAGGATGTCATAGAAGATCTTCGTCTGGTGACGGTTGGGCAGGTAGCCCTGCAGAAGCAGGAAGGCAGTCTCCTCGAAGCTGTAGCGGTCCTCGGCGATGCAGCCGTTGATGATATCCTGCACCGGGATGCCGCGGTAGGTCAGCTCGCCTTCCACGCCGACCTTCTCGCCTTCATTCATGATATAGCCGTGAACGTTACAGATCCTGGTGATGCCGGCCACCACGCCGGAGCCGTCGGAGTTGCGCAGGCCGAGCTTGACGGCCTGGGACTGCAGAGCCCGGGGATTGATCCGGTTATACTCATCGTAATGCTCTGTGAGTGTCCTTAAGTCGTTGAGCTGGCTCTCATCCATGTTCATCAATTCAGTATGCATAATGATTCCCCCATTTTGAATATAAATGCCTTCAAAATATAAGCCACATTGTAGCCCAGGATTCCTGCCGCGTCAAGCAAATCAGCTTCGAATTCTCTATATCATTTAGAAAAAAGATGTGGTATAATAAACTCAAGTTGAGCAGAGTCCGCTTCGGACGCTGCCTGAGAACGAAAGGAGAAACACTATGGGTTTAGTTCAAGCTGCTTTAACTGCTGCATCCGGTGTTCTTGCGGATACATGGAAAGAGTACTTCTACTGTGACGCAATTCCGGAGAATGTTCTGGTAACCAAGGGCCAGAAGAGAGTGAAATCCGGTTCTTCGAATACCAAGGGGAATGACAACATCATCACCAGCGGTTCTGTGATCGCGGTTGCCGACGGCCAGTGCATGATCATCGTGGATCAGGGCAAGGTCGCGGAGCTGTGCGCGGAGCCCGGCGAGTTCATTTACGATGCTTCGACCTCTCCTTCGATCTTCACCGGCAACCTCTGGTCCAGCATCAAGGAGACCTTCGCACAGATCGGTAAGAGAATTACCTTCGGGGGAGACGTGGCGAAGGATCAGAGAGTTTATTATTTCAACACCAAGGAGCTGATCGGCAACAAGTACGGCACGGCGAATCCGGTTCCTTTCCGTGTGGTGGACCAGAGAGCGGGCATCGACATCGACATCTCTCTGCGCTGCTTCGGTGAGTACAGCTACCGGATCGTGGACCCGATCCTGTTCTATACGAATGTCTGCGGCAATGTGACGACCAGATATACCAGAGACCAGATCGAGAGCCAGCTCAAGAGCGAGCTTCTGACCGCTCTGCAGCCTGCATTTGCGAAGATGTCCGAGATGGGCATCCGTTATTCCGCGGTTGTGGGCCATACCACCGAGATGGCGGACGCTCTGAATGACGCGCTGAGCGAGAAGTGGAGCAAGCTTCGCGGCCTGTCCATCGTTTCCTTCGGCATCTCCAGCCTGAAGGCCAGCGAGGAAGACGAGAAGATGCTCAAGGAGATGCAGAAGACCGCAGCTTACAAGGATCCGGGTCTCGGCGCGGCAACCCTGATCGGCGCACAGGCGCAGGCGATGCAGGATGCGGCCAAGAATTCCGGCGGCGCGGCCATCGGCTTCATGGGCATGAATATGGCCACCCAGGCCGGCGGCGTGAACGCCCAGAACCTGTACAACATGGCGGCCCAGAACCAGGCTCAGCCTCAGGCTCCGGCCGATGCATGGACTTGCCCGACCTGCGGCAAGCAGGTGACCGGCAAGTTCTGCCCGGAGTGCGGCACGAAGAAGCCGGAAGAGGCCGCGGGTTGGAAGTGCCCGACCTGCGGACATGTCAACAAGGGCAAGTTCTGCAGCGAGTGCGGTGCGAAGAAGCCGGCGGGCGAGCTGCTGTACAAGTGCGACAAGTGCGGCTGGGAGCCGGAAGATCCGGCGCATCCTCCGAAATTCTGCCCGGAGTGCGGCGATCCCTTCGGTGAGGAAGACATCGTGAAATAAGCTGTTTTAACATGAACACAGGACCGGAAGCGGGAGACTGCTTCCGGTCTTTTTCTTGCCGGGCAGT
>JAFPYK010000213.1 GCA_017412265.1 Lachnospiraceae bacterium | reverse complement strand
CCCGACGCGGTCCGCCGCCGGATCCAGCAGCCTCTTGGAAAATTCCAGATTCTCCACGGTCGACGTCGACTGATCCTCCATCAGGATCCGCTCCGACGCGATCCCTGCAGCCTCCAGATAGGTGCGCATCCCCTCGGCCTCCGAGACATGCTCATTATCCCCCTTGCCGCCGGAGACGATGCACCTCGTCCGCTCATTTTCCCGCAGATACTCCGCCGCGGCATCCAGCCGGTAGCGAAGCACCACGCTGGGCCCGTGCTCGGTCACCTGCGCGCCCAGCACGATCAGGTAATCCAGGTCCTTCTCCGGCTTCGCCGTCCAGCCCCGCACGATGAGGCCCTCCATCGCGGCGAAGATCACCAGGCCGAGGATAACCACGCCCAGGAACGTCCCCTTCGCGGCCTTCGGGAGCCTCCCCCAGAGATGCATCCTGGCCGCCCACGCGAGCACGAAGAAAAACACCGCGAGCGCGTACCACATCAGGTACGTGCGCGATCCGGAATTGAGCCCTCTCACCATCAGTCCGTAGACCAGCGAGCAGCACCCGAAAACCAGCCATAAGATAAACACTTCGTTCTCCAGTCCGAGGCGCCGCGGCCGGGCCGCTGCCTCTGTCTCTACCGGATGTAGACAAAGAATTCCTTGCCCGCATCCTCAAACATTTTCTCCGCCTTTTTCTGCGTCACGATCATCGTCTTGTCCTGCGACGGATCCGCGTACTTGACATACTCCCCGTCGTAACCGTAGAGGAGCACATAATTCTGCTCATCCCTGCGGCAGATCACCGGGAGCCCGCGCCCGACGTAATAGAACATCTCCGAGAGTTCCCGCCCGGTCAGGTCGAAGACCCGCCCCTCCAGGTACCTGGACAGGAGCTTCACCGGGTCCGTCTCGCCCTTCAGCTCGTCGTCCGCGACGTCCTCCCGCTCCCACGCGAGAATCATCGCCGCGCACGTCGCCAGGCTGCTCTCCCCGATCTCGTCATAGCGCACGGCCAGAGAATTGATACCCAGCTTCACCGGCCAGTCCGCCCTCGACCAGAGGATCCGCCCTCCGGGAGACGCGGCCGTTCCGCCGAGCTCCGAAGCCCGGGCCACCGCCTCCGCGGCGCTCTCGCAGTAGCCGTTCAGATGCCCGCCGGCATAGATATAATACCGGTCGTCCGACCACTGCCCCGTATCGATCTCCAGCTCGATCCCGGCCGTCACCGCCTTCGGCATCTCATTGACCGCCGTCGGCCGCAGGTTCTGCGGTACCTGGCTTCCCACCGGCGTCGAAGAACTGCTCTTGCCGATCGTGATGAAATACTCCCGGTAAGCCGTATCCGTCATCGTCTGGGACAAATGAATGCGCCGGGACTCATGCGAGATCTGGTTGATGATATAGTCATCATCCGCCTTCTCGCCCGCACCGTTGACCAGGTGCAGCGTCACGATATTATCTTCCACCGAAACCCCGGTCACATACCGGTCATTTCGCTCATAGTCCTTGATCGTCCCGCCCGCGGCGTCCGCGATCACCACGCGGTAAGCCGACGAGACGGCCGAACCCTCTTCCTCAGTGCTGCCTCTTCTCACCAGTCCGTAGATCAGATTCTCGTAAGATTTGCCGAGAAGCATGATGCTCTGCCCCGCCGGCGCGTTGATCTCGTTCCTGGTCCCGTTCTCCAGGTCCAGGATGTGGATCGCGCCGTTCTGACGCACGTCCGCCGTCTCCTGCCAGGCCACGTAATGGCTCGCCTCCGAGGCGACAAAGGAATCCTCCGTGCACCCCTCCGCGATCACGCTCAGCCGTCTCGCGCTGATATCATAGGCGTAGATCGTCTCGTTCATCGCGAAATAGAACACGTCCGAAGCATTCACGTACGCGAAGCTCCCCACATCGTCCTTCACCATCTCGTAAGGGACCGAGAGAGGGATCATCACCTTCTCCCGCAGCAGGTCCTCCTGCGTGTCGTAGCGGAAGAGCCGGATACTGACCTTGCCTTCCTCCTCGCCCGCGCATGCATAGCCCACGACCATGAAATCCAGGTTGCCGGCCTTGTCGATGTCAAGCAGCTCCACGCCGAACTGGTCATACGTGCTGCGCACCGGGTCCTGCGGGTTTCGCACGGAGAAGACCGAACGCAGCTTGTTGGAAGCGACCTGGTACAGCCACAGCTCCCGGTTCTGCACGAAGGCCACATAGTCGCCGCTCTCATTGGTCAGGATCGGCGTCTCATCCTCCTTGCGGATGCCGAGCTTCAGCGCATTTTCCGAGTTGCCCGCGTCCGCGGGATCGAAGAACTGCTCCGTCTCCCGCTCGAAGTTCAGCAGCCAGGTCCGCTCCGGCGTGTACCGGATGCGGTAGAATTCCCGCACCTCGAAGAGCTCGGTTCCGTCGTCGGTCACACCGTCCAGCAGGAAGGAGAGGGAGAAAGAAGCGGTCTCATCGCTCATCTCCAGAACCCGCGGCACCACTT
>JAFPYK010000212.1 GCA_017412265.1 Lachnospiraceae bacterium | reverse complement strand
GCAAGGCGCGAGGCAGATATGCCTATATATGACGATAATGACGAGCCGTTTTTGTTTCCTATCTTGTTTTTTCGATGAAATGGCGGCTGCCCCTCAGGGGAGGGAGTATCACCTGACAACCGTCATTTGATCGAAAAAGCCGGATAAATACGAACAGAACGGAGGAGGGATCTAGTGAACACATTAAAGTACGTTGTAAAACGAATCTTGCTGTCGGTGGTCATCTTGTTTTTTGTAGCTCTGATCATCTACACCATCATGCGTTGTCTGCCTACGTCTTACATCGAGAATGTGGCTCGCCAGAAGGCAACACAGCCCAACTCGAAGTCTTTCGAAGAGTGGATGGCACAGTTGACGGTAGCCTACGGTATGGATAAAGGCATCATTGCCGGCTTCTTTATCTGGCTCGGACAGGCACTTCGCGGCAACTTCGGCGACAGCTGGCAGTTTACTGTGCCGGTTGTTCAGAAGTTCAAAGAGTGCATCGGCATTTCCTTCTGGATGAGCGCAGTTTCCATGGTTTTCGAGTGGCTGATCGCAATTCCGCTGGGAATCATTGCCGCGAGAAAGCAGTATTCCAGGACCGACTACGCGATCTCCATCGTAGCGATCGCATGTATGTCGCTTCCGACATTCTTCTTGATCGCGCTGCTGAAATTGGTATTCTGTATCAAATTGCCGTGGTTTGATCTGATCGGCGTTGTCGGACGTAACTATGCGCAGCTGGATGCCTGGGGCAAGTTCCTGGACCGTGCGCATCACCTGGTCCTGCCGATCGTGACGCTGGTTCTGATCAGCATCGGTTCTCTGATGCGTTATGTCAGAACGAACATGCTGGAGGTCCTGAACGCGGATTATATCCGTACCGCTCGTGCAAAGGGTCTTTCGGAGAAGAAGGTCATCTACAAGCACGCGTTCCGCAACACCCTGATCCCGCTGGTTACTTTCCTCGGCGGATCTCTTCCGGGCCTGTTCGGCGGCGCACTCTTCACAGAGACCATGTATTCGATCCCCGGTATCGGCTACTATGCCTACCATGCGATGGCGGCCGGCGACATCCCGTTCTCGATGTTCTACATGACATTCTCTGCACTGCTCGCCCTGATGGGCAACCTGCTTGCAGACTGTCTGTACGCGGTCGTTGACCCCCGCGTGCGTGTATCTTAAGGAAAGGAGACGAGTGTTATGGCAGATGAGAAAAACCTGCAGAATGTCGACGATGTGAATCTCGACGAGCAAAATGTCTCCGAGCAGGAAGAATATTCCTTAAATGATGACCGCCGTGTCAAGGTCTTATCCCCCGGCGCGATGGTCGCCAAGAGATTCTTCCGCAACCGTACGGCTGTATTCGGCATGGCCGTCCTGGTCTTCATGTTCATCTTCTCCTTCGTCGGAGGACTGATCACTCCTTACGGCGAGTCCGAGCTGTTCTACCGCGAGGACTATCAGCAGAAGGAGTACGCGAGCGCGATCGAGAATAAGGAGTTCCGCTACAAAGGTACGTCGGATTTCTCCGCGATCGTCCAGGCACAGATGCTTCTTGCGATCAACAGCAAGAAGGAGAGCTTCGAGTGGAGCAAGGTGACCTATCATGTGGCCAAGGAAAGTGACGATCTGTATGCATGTAAGAACGATGCAGGCGAAGTGATCGGTATCGCCTACAAGGCAATCTTCAACCCGGCAAAACAAGGAACCGAGCCGGATCTGGAGACTCTCTATGAGATCCAGAAGGCCTATGCCACCGGCGCAGCTTCCTTCAGCGCGGGAGGACAGAATTACAGCATGGATGCGGACGGCAATATCACCACCGCTTCCGGCGAGGACTTCGGCTATATCAGCACCTTCAACGTACAGGCGCTGATGGGCGACGTCTTCCTCTCCAGAGAGTTCAAGGAGCAGGTCATCGAGGAGATCGAGGCCGGCGTCTCTGAATTCGTTTTCACCGATGTCGACGGTGTCGAGCACGAATACAAGATGAGTTTCGTGCCGGCCAACAACCGTTACACGATCACGCAGGCGACCGCGACCCGCGTCTATGACCGTTATTCCAAACCGTCCAAGGATCACTGGCTCGGCACGGATAAGAACGGTATGGACGTTCTGACCCGTCTGATGTACGGCGGGCGTGTCTCCCTGATGATCGGTTTCATCGTCGAGATCATCGCCACCGCGATCGCCCTGGTGCTCGGCGGTATCTCCGGTTACTTCGGCGGCTGGGTCGATAACCTGATCATGCGTATCGTTGATATCTTCTACTGTATACCTTCGATGCCGATCCTGATTATCATCGGTGCCGCGATGGATAACGCGAGTGTTCCTCCGAAAACCCGAATGATCTACCTGATGCTGATCCTGGGTGTTCTGGGATGGCCCGGCCTGGCCCGTCTGATCCGCGGACAGATCCTCTCCCTTCGTGAGCAGGAGTTCATGACTGCGACCGAGGCGACCGGACTTTCGGTACACCGCAGAATCTTCCAGCATCTGATCCCGAACGTCATTCCTCAGACCATCGTCTCCGTGACCATGGGCCTCGGCGGAACGATCCTGACCGAGTCTTCCCTGTCCTTCTTAGGACTGGGCGTCCGGTTCCCGTTCGCTTCCTGGGGCAATATCATCAATGACGTGAATGATACTTACGTACTTCAGCACTATTGGTTCATCTGGATTCCGGCAGGCGTTCTGCTGCTGGCAACGGTTCTGGCGTTCAACCTGGTCGGCGACGGCCTGCGCGACGCATTTGACCCGAAGATGAAGAGATAAGGAGGGAATTGCAATGGCGAAGAAAAAAGGAGACGGTTATCTCTCCGCGAAAGAATCCCGACGCATTTCCCGGGAGAACCGTAAGATCACCAATGAGCTGGAAAAGCAGCACAAGAGAAAAAATGTTCCGGAGTCTGAGTTCCTGACCCAGATGCACAATCCGGATCACGTTCTTGAGATCGACAACCTGCACACCTACTTCTTCACCGACGTAGGTACGGTCAAATCCGTGGACGGCATCACATTTGACGTCCCGATCGGCAAGACCGTCGGCGTCGTGGGCGAGTCCGGCTGCGGCAAGTCCGTCACCAGCCTCTCCATCATGCAGCTGCTGCAGAGACCTCAGGGACAGATCGTCGAGGGCGAGATTCGTTTCAACCTGGGCGACAAGGCGTATGATATCGCGAAGACTCCCATCGAGACCATGCAGAAGCTGCGCGGCAACTACATCTCGATGATCTTCCAGGAGCCGATGACCTCCCTGAACCCGGTCTTCAAGATCGGTGACCAGCTGCGTGAGGTCCTGATTCTCCACAACGATGACAACCGCACGATGGATGAAGTCAACGCGCGTGTCATCGACCTGCTGGAGATGGTCGGCATCGCCAACAGCGAGGGCGTCGCGAAGATGTATCCTCACGAGCTCTCCGGCGGTATGAGACAGCGTGTTATGATCGCTATGGCTCTGGCCTGCTATCCGAAGCTGATCATCGCCGACGAGCCGACGACCGCTCTGGATGTAACCATCCAGGCACAGATCCTGGATCTGCTGCGCAACCTGAAGGACAGAATCAATTCCTCGATCATGCTGATCACCCATGACCTGGGCGTGATCGCCGAGATGGCGGACTACGTCGTGGTCATGTATTCCGGCAGAATCGTTGAGAAGGGCACCGCGGAGGAGATCTTCGCGCATCCTGCTCATCCTTACACGATCGGCCTGATGGCTTCGAAGCCTGTCGTCGGACGTCATGTAGAGAAGCTCTACTCGATCCCCGGCAAGGTTCCGAACCCGGTCAACATGCCGAACTATTGCTACTTCAGGGACCGCTGCGACCGGCGCCTGGGCTGCTGTGACGGGGCTTATCCTTGCGAGATCAGCCTGTCGCCGACCCACAAGGTGAGCTGCTACCGCTACTATGAGGAGCATAAGGAGGAAACGACCAATGAGTGACGCGAAAGAAAGACTCCACATTGATAATACCTTCGTTCCTGTAGAGCCGGATGACCAGTACATCCTGCAGGTCAACGCGTTAAAGAAGTATTTCCCGGTGAAGGGCGGATTTATCTCCCACACCGTGGGCTATGTCAAAGCCGTTGACGGCATCACCTTCAACCTTCGCCGCGGCGCCTGCATGGGCCTCGTGGGCGAGTCCGGCTGCGGCAAGACGACGGCCGGCCGTACGATCCTCCGCCTGTCCGGCGAGAAGACCGGAGGCCAGGTGCTCTTTGACGGGCGCGAGGTCTATGACCTGAACCCGAAGGAGATGAGAGAGCTTCGTCCGAAGATGCAGATCATCTTCCAGGATCCGTTCTCTTCTCTGTCCCCTCGTATGCCGGTCAGTGAGATCATCGGCGAAGCCGTGCGTGAGCATGAGCTGGTTCCGAAGGCTGAGTTTAATGACTACATCGACCACATCATGGATGAGTGCGGCCTGCAGCCCTTCCACAAGGACCGTTATCCGCATGAGTTCTCCGGCGGCCAGAGACAGCGTATCTGCATCGCTCGTGCGCTTGCCCTGAACCCGGAATTCGTGGTCTGCGATGAGCCGGTATCGGCTCTGGATGTGTCGATCCAGGCACAGATCATCAACCTGTTAAAGGAACTGCAGAACGAGCATAACCTGACCTACCTGTTTATCTCTCACGACCTCTCGGTCGTCGAGCATATCTCGGATACGGTCGGTGTCATGTATCTGGGCAGCCTCGTCGAGTACGGCGAGACCGAGGATATCTTCCGCAACCCGCTGCATCCTTATACGCAGGCGCTCTTCTCCGCGATTCCGGTTCCGGATCCGACGATCAAGATGAACCGTATCGTTCTGGAAGGCTCCATTCCTTCCCCGGCCAACCCGCCGAAGGGCTGCAAGTTCCATACCAGATGTAAGAACTGCATGGACTGCTGCAAGGAGATCGCTCCGGAGCAGAAGGAGATCGAGCCCGGACATTTCGTCAACTGCCATCTCTACGATGACGTGAAGAGTGTGTCCTGAGAAATGATTTGAGACAGGTTGTGCCTTCGGGCACAACCTGTTTGAGGTTCGGAACCGAACCCGATACAAAGGAGAGGGAGGAACGAATGTCGGAAGAAAAGAAACGGCCGTACTGGCTGGATGAGCAGGACGACGGCAGGACCATCGCCGACATGAGCGGTGTGAAGCGGAGAAATCTGCTCTTTCCGCACCGCTATGAGGACGAGGTGGTGACTGCGCGCGGCGAGGCCGGGCCGGAAGCGGATGAGGCACCGCCGGATGAGGCTCCCGCCAGGAAGGAGAAGAACCGGGTGGTGGAGGCGGACGGACGCATCATGGATGAGGCCGAAGCCAATGATTTCCGCCCCTGGGAGGAACGCAGCATGAATAAAGAGGAGACCGGAGCATGGATCCTCGGGGCGATGGCTGCGGGCCTGTCGCTGGTGGGAATTTTCATCGTCGCCGGAGGGCTGTTGATCTTGCTTTTGATCTGGCTGTGGACGTGAAGAATGTGAGAAGTGCTACGGAAGACCCTGACGGTCGGATGCAGCACTTTTTTTGTGCGCGGATTCATTTGCCCGGAAGGAAGAATGGGCTCGGAGGGGTGAATCGGGAGGAAACGTGTCATGCTTGCGGGTGACAAATCAGGCTTCATTTGGTATGATAGTTAGCAGGATAATCATCGGGCGGAAGGCCCGCGGAATATAAGTCGGCACTGTGAGGATCGCTCGCTGGCGAGGCAGATTCTTCGCGCTGCGGAATGGAGAGTATCATGTGTGATTTTGACGACGGCGGAAGCTTTGACAGCGGTTCGGATTTCTCTGATGCGGGGAGTGACCTGGATCTGGGCGATTCCGGGATGGAATTCGATGACGGGGGGCTGGATCTGGACGATGCGGGCCTGGATATGGAGGATTCCGCGTTCGATGATGCAGACATGGAGTTTGACGACGCGGACATGGAGTTCGATGACGCGGAGATGGATCTGGGGGACGACCTCGGGGACGACCTGGGGGATGATCTCGGGGACGACCTTGGGGACGACCTTGGAGACGACCTTGGAGACGACCTGGGGGATGATCTCGGGGACGACTTAGGGGATGATCTCGGAGATGATCTCGGAGATGACCTCGGGGACGACCTGGGGGATGACTTCGGGGATGATCTCGGGGACGAGGATCTGTCGGACCTCGGTGATGAGGAACTCGCGGAGACCGGTGATGAGTTCGCCGAGGAAGGCACGGAGGATTTCCCGGAGGAGGATGATTTCTTCGAGGAGGACAGTGATACCGCTCCGGAGGAGGAGTTCGCGGAGAGTCCCGAGGAAGTGCCGGAAGAGGCGGAGGATTTCGCAGAGGACAGCTTTGCCGAGGACGATGAGGGTCTGACCGAGGATGTGGCTCCGGAGGAAAGCGAGGAGCTGGCGGACGATGCATTTGCGGAAGAGACGCCGGAAGTGCTGGATGAAGCCCCGGAGACTCTGGATGAGACGTCGGAAGTGCTGGATGAAACCCCGGAGACTCTGGATGAGACACCCGAAGTGACGGATG